>SLPW01000202.1 GCA_007131755.1 Myxococcales bacterium
ACGTAGGTGCCGCCGTCGTGGACCGTCAATTCGCCCTGCTCACGCACGGCGTCCAGAAAGACCTCGCGCAGCATGGGATGGAAGGGGTTGGTCAGAGTGACGTGGACCGCCAGATCGTCGAAAAGCGTCTTGGGGCGGCGGTAGGTCTTGTCGATGATATTGTCGGGGATCACCACGTCGCCGGGGACGATCTCCTCGCGCAGAGAGCCCACGGCGCTGACGCTGATGAGCCAGAAGACGCCCAGGCTCTTCAGAGCCCAGATATTGGCTCGGTAGGGGACGTTCGTGGGGTTGTGTTCGTGGTGATCGCCGTGGCGAGGGATGAAGGCCACGCGTCGGCCCTGATATTCACCGATGCGCACCGGGGCGCTGGGAGAGCCGAAAGGGGTGACGATGTCCAGCTCTTCGACGACTTCGAGACCGTCGAGATCATAGACGCCGCTGCCACCGATGACGGCGATGGGAACACGTTCACGATCGGATACCATGGAAATACTCCCGAAAGAGAGATTCGACACTACCTTGTCAATGACGCCACTGCCGTGGCTTGAGATGCATGGGCGACTAAAAAGGTTACAAGAAGATCGATAGCCCGTCAGGCATCATGGGCTCTTTTATCTGTTGCAGGGGTCGATCACAAGTCACGGACGTAGCAAACTCCTTACCGTCAAACACCTACTCCGCCAAATCTCCAGAACCCTCGTTCGCCCCTTGCGCCTGATTCGGGTGTGCGACGTCACAACCCCGGACTCCCTGAACAACGGTCGGCCGGGGCTAAGTCAGGGGCGATGAGAATTCGGTAGTCGATCCGGGTCACGCGGGCAGAAATTCCTTTGCCCCCCTTGCCTCTGAGGCGGGGGGAGACTATGGGTTGTGGGGCGTGGAAACCGCGTTCTTTTTAACTCTCCAACCAGCCTACGAGGTGCAGCGATGACGGTACAGCCGCTTACGAAATTGTCCGAAGAGGAGAAGATCTTTCGCGACGCCGTGCGCGATTTCGCGCGCGCCGAGATCGCCGATCTGGTCATGGAGATGGACGAGGCCCAGAAGCTCGATCCCTCGGTAGTGGAGAAATGCTTTCAGATGGGCCTGATGGGCATCGAGGTCGAGGAGCAATTCGGCGGATCGGGGAGCACCTTTATGACGGCCATTTTGGCCATCGAGGAGCTGGCCCGCGTCGATCCCAGCGTCTCCGTATTCGTGGACGTGCAGAATACTCTGGTGAATAACGCCTTTCGCCGCTGGGGCAACGACGCCATTCAGGAGAAATATCTCTCGAGGCTGAGCACGGAGTGGGTGGGGGCATATGCACTGAGCGAGTCGGGCAGCGGCTCCGACGCATTCGCCCTGAAGACGCGCGCCGAAGACGCCGGCGATCACTGGGTGTTAAACGGCTCCAAGCTGTGGATCACCAACGGCGCCGAAGCGGACGTGTTCATCCTCTTTGCTACGATCGATCCCGACGCCGGTTACCGGGGGATTACGGCCTTTGTCATCGAGCGCACCTTCGAGGGATTCACGGTGGGCAAAAAGGAGGATAAGCTGGGAATCCGGGCTTCCTCGACATGTGAATTGCTTCTCGAAGATTGCAAGGTGCCCAAGGACAACGTCCTCGGTCAGGTGGGCAAGGGTTATAAGGTGGCCATCGAGACCCTCAACGAGGGGCGCATCGGCATCGGCGCCCAGATGGTGGGGCTCGCCCAGGGCGCCTTCGACGCCGCATTGGAGTATATGCAGGAGCGAAAGCAATTCGGACGGCCTCTTGCCGACTTTCAGGGGATGCAATTTCAATACGCCGATCTGGCCACGGAGCTCGAGGCGGCCCGGCTTCTGGTATACAACGCGGCGCGCCTCAAGGACGCCGGCGAGCCCTTTTTGAAGGAAGCGGCCATGGCGAAGTTGTACTCCAGTCAGATCGCCGAGAAGGTGGCCTCTCAATGCGTCGAATTTCACGGCGGCGTGGGCTTTACCAAGGAATTTCCAGCCGAGAAATTCTACCGTGACGCCAAGATCGGGACCATCTACGAGGGGACGTCGAATATGCAGCGTCAGACGATCGCGAAGATTTTGAAGGGGTGATTGTCCGATCCCCACCCTCGTCCGGCACTCAATCGCCCCCGGAGGACTTCGCGTTATCCGTGCGTGTCGAGTGGCGATTGAGTTCCGGACTTCTGATGGGGTGACCACAGGCGCTGCAGACGACGCAGCGCTGCGCGTAGCCAACGAGCACGCGCAACTGCGACCTTACTTGAGCGTCAGGGTTTGGAGCGGCTACGGAGGTAGGTAGGTCGAATTGAATACCAAATGGCGGTTCAGTAATTTTAGATCGAATTTTCAATAATTCGGTGAACGGAGTGGAGATGGCAGGATTGGACAGAAACTCTCATCGTTTCTTTATTTTGCTCACCGTTGCCCTTTGGACAGCCATGTCCACGACGGGGTGTGTGAATACGGCGACCTTTCAGTCCGCAGAGGTGGTGGGGCACGGGGAGAGCGCAAAAGGGATTGGGATCACCTACGTGGAAACGGGTGATAGGGAGTTTGACGACGGCTCCGTCGGAAGGTCTTTCTCGCTGCCCATCATCAGTGGATGGCATCGCCATGGGCTAACGGAGCGGCTCGAAATCCGAGGAATGTATTCCATCGGAGCGGGGCTGGAGGGGGGCGTCAAATACGGGATGTCCGGGTATTCCGAGGCGACGGGAGGACAGTTGTCGCTGGGTAGCACACTTCGATTGGGTGGAATGAGAAGACGATCCCCCCCCCTGGAGGACGGGGCCCGAGGCGATACGGCGTGGGAGGCAGTGCTGGATGCAATCGTTCCCGTCTATGTGGGCTATCGCTTCTCCGATCGATTCGCCTTATCTGCCACTCCCCACTATGCGTTGCGCACGATATCCGGGATCGACAATGAAATCACCCATCTGGTGGGAAGCAACGTGGGACTTGAGTTCGGAACGAATGGTCTGTTCTTCATTGACCTGATGGGAGGCTATGATATCCGCGGGGCAAGTCCACTATTTTCGGTGGGCGTTGCAACGAGTCGCTGAGTCCTACGATGTGCCCGCTGATTATTCGGGGGGAAGGCCGGGGGGGGGCGCGAGGTTCGTGGTTGCTGGTGCCCCCTCAGCCTCGCGTCGCGCGGCAGCTCCCCCGCCGGGGGAGCGGACCTCTGGCGCTTCGGGTGTGGGGTTGAGGTTGTTGTGTTTTTGAATGTGCAGGCATCGGGTCAAAACCCGGTGATGGAAGTGCTCTTCTTGGGGTTCATGGGTCGCTGCCAGGAGTATTCGAAGAGATAGGCCAGGGCTTCGACGTGGCGGCGGGCGTCTTGTGGCGTCTGGCCCCAGACGTAGATGCCGTGGTTTTCGACGTTTAAGCAGGGAACCTCGGGGGTGTCCTGGAGGGTTTCGGTGAAGGTGTCGACGTCGGCGCGCTTTACGATGGGGATATTGACCTTCGGTTCGTCGCCTTCGATGCCGAGTGCGTGAATCATGCGAATGTCGTGGAGGTGGGTGAAGCCGCGCTTGTTGTCGCGGTCACTGCACAGAGCGGCTTCGAGGTGATGGACGTGAAAGACGGCGCCCGCGTTATCGACGTTGTCGTAGATGGTGAGGTGGAGTGGGGTGTCTTGCGAGGGTCCTTGCTCGGAGTCGTCCAGTGGGGAGCCGTCGGCGTCGACGTCGACAAAATCGTCAGCGCTCAGGCGGCCGAGGTGGGAGCCGGTGGTGCTGATCAGGAAGGTGTCATTTCCCAGGCGGAAACTCATATTTCCACTGTGGGCGAAGACCCATCCGGCGCGGTAGAAGGCCTCGGCGGCAGAGCACATTTCTTCGATGAGCGATGTGCGTTCGTCGGTATTCGATGCGGCGGTCATGGGGATGTCTCCTTGTCATTTTGTTCAATCAATTTCGTCAACTTCATGGCGGCAACCGTGGCCTGTCCCAGGGCGTGCGGTCAAGGGTGGATTGCCACGGAGGATCCTCGACTTTCGAGGTCCGACCCCTGATTTCCGACTTCTCTGCCCTGACTTGTCAGCCCCCCCGCTTTGCGGTACCACGAAATCTACCGGGATGATCCGGTGTACTGGAACAGGGAGTAACGAGGATGTCGGAGAAAAACGAAAAAAATCCGTTTTCGACAAAGCCGCCTACTCAGACTCGACTCGATGAGATGGGGGAGAAGGG
>SLPW01000546.1 GCA_007131755.1 Myxococcales bacterium
AGAAATTACGGACGGGTCGTCGTGGAGAAAGAGGATCCGCGAAGGCGGCCCTATTTTTGGCTCGGCGGAGCAGAGCTTGGATTCGACGATATCCCCGGTAGCGATTGCAACGCCGTCTCCGAGGGATTGATCAGTATCACGCCTGTGGATCTCGATTTGACGCACTACAATTTTATGCGCGAGATGAAGGAATGGTCGCTATTTTCGGAGCCATCGCCGGAGCAGAAGAAAGAGCGATGAGTGGATGAAGAGTCGTAGACGAGGAGCAGTGATGGACAGATTGGACGCACGAATTCGCGAGATCGTTCGAGATATTCCGGATTTCCCAAAAGAGGGGGTGGTCTTCAAGGATATCACCACCGTATTGCGCGATGGAGAGTTGTTCTCGGACATCGTGGTCCACTTCGCCGATCGTTATCGGGAACGAGATGTGGAGCGCATCGTGGGAATCGAGAGCCGCGGATTTATCTTCGGCGCCGCCGTGGCCCACGAGTTGGGAGTAGGGCTGAGCCTTGTGCGAAAGCCGGGCAAACTTCCCTTCGATACGGAAGGCGTGGACTACGCCCTGGAGTACGGCACGGATCGGGTGGAGATCCACACCGATGCCTTCGATGATTGTGAACGGGTCGTCATCCTCGACGATCTCCTGGCCACGGGCGGAACCTGCGCGGCGGCAGTCCAGCTGGTGGAGAAATTGGGCGCCGAGCTGGTGGAGGCGGCGTTTGCGATCGAGCTGGGCTTTTTGTCGGGCCGCGAGAAATTGCCGCAGGACAAGGTGTATTCGATTACTTGTTATTAGGGGTGGTTTTCGACGGACCCCTCCCCCCTCGTTTTCACTCGGGGACCTCCCCACGGCGCAAAGCTTGTGGGGAGGCTCAAGAGCCTTCGCTGGCAGTTCCGGGTTTTCGTCGCAGGGCAAAAGGCGTGGGCAAAAGCAATTGACCCTCCCCAGGAGGTACGAGTGGGGAGGTGCCGAAGCGAAGCGGAGGCGGAGGGGTACTGCCGCAGGCCTCGGATCCATCATTGATGGATCGGAGAACGACGGGGGCCCGCAAGAAATCGAGCAAGGGACCAAAACCGGCGATCACCTCGTAAAACGGGGGCGTTGGCCATCCCCCGGGTGGTCAGTGAGCGGCGATCTTCGATCCCGAAGACGCAAAGAAAATCGAAAAATCTCGACAACAGAGACGTGGGGCATCGGTGGACCTTCGAGGTCGGCCGGCCAATGGTGATTTGTCGCAAGGGAGCGATCATGACACGTCTCGTGTTGGCGATTTCGACATTCATATTGGTGGTGGCCATGGCGGTGGGGGCGACGGCAGCAGAACCGAAAGTCTGGGAGCGGCCATCTACTTCGGCACCGCGTATCGGTCTGGTGATCGCCGAGTCCGGAGAGGACGTGGAGCGAGTGGAGGCGGACTTTGCAGCCGAGTTGGGAGATCGAGAGGCGACGGTGGTCCGCAAGGTGGTCGACGACGACCCGGCCGATGAGCATGAGCTTCGCAAGTTGGAGGAGCTACGCGAGGAGGGAGCGCGGCTGTATTTCTTCGAGGGGCCGGAGCCTGCCCGTGATTATCTGGAGGTGAGACTGGGTGATAAATTGGAAACGACACACCCGTGGATGACAGATCGTGGGGCTTCGGATGCGCTTTTCGAGGCCGGGATCTTCGTCGTGCGGGCTCATCTGGATCTGGGAGAGGAGGGGGAAGCCAGGCGATGGATGAAGTCATTGGTGAAGACTCTTCCCGCTCATCGCCCTGACGGTCATGCCTTCCCGCCGGCGGTGGTTGCGATCTGGGCACAGACGCACCAGAGATTAAAGATCCGTCGGGCAACTCTGAGCCCGGCAGCGGGGGTTCTACAGGCGCAGTGCCGGATCGTCGTAAATGGGGCTTCGTCGAAGGGGGAACGGCTCGCCGTGGCGCCGAATCGGATGTATCTGGTCGGCCAAAAATGTGAGGAGGCCGACAAAGCAGGTCATACGTGGATCGGGGTCGCCGAGGGAGAACGTCGCTCTGTGGGGGGATTTCACGAGGCGATGGAAAGTGAGGTGTTGGAGCTTCAGTTGGAGCAATTCGCCGCCAGACGGCACCTCGATTCCGTCATCTACGTCGGGCCCGCCGCGTCCTGTGGTGGTGAGATATGCCTGGGGAGCTTCCGAGATCGGTTGACCCTCCATGAGCTTGGTGAGGTGGACGCCGGCGAGATTGTAGGAGCTCAGGAGCGCTCAGACGTCGGGAGGTGAGTCGTCGTAGGATTCGGAGTGCAGAACCCCGGCGGCGTGAGCAATCCAGATGGCGATCAGGGCCAGCGCCAGAAGGTACCAGGTGAGCATATAACCGAAGTGGGTGTCCGCCGTCAGATAGGGCTGAGTGATGTGCTCGTGGCTCGCTACGGGGAGTTCTCGCTCCCAGGAGTCGGAGCTCTCGGTGAGGATGACGGGCCGCTCCACAGCGTCGTAGGGAAGTGAGTCGTAGATGGCAGTGAGATCGTAGGTGTCCATCTCCACCACCCCCTGTGGAAGGCGGTCGCTCGAAGTGGGGTAGGCGTCGCGAAAGTCGTCGTCGGCCACCACGTGGTCCAGGGGATGGACGAGACCGGTGACGGTGTGGACGCCGTCGTCCAGGGCCTCCAAGATGCGTTGGGCCTCGGGAAGTCCGTCCTGGCGATGAATCCATCCCCGGTTGACCAGAAGTGCGGGGCCGTCATCGATGGTGGGTGGGCGAAGCGCCGTCACGACCCAGTAGCCCGGGTCTCCCTGGTAGACCCGGTGGCGGATCAGAAAGAGTCGATCTCGGTCCCACTGACCTTCGATGCGCACGCGTCGAAAGTCGAGCTCCGTACTGCGGAACTCGTCGAGGGAGTCCACAGCGACGACATAGTCGTCGAGCCTGGCGTCTCGCTCGGCCTCGAAGCTGCGAGCGTCGAGGTAGCGGTTGAGTTGCCAGGTGCCGAGGCTGATGAGGATGGCGAGGCCCAGGAGGGTGAAAAAAGTGGGCCACAGGCGTATGCGAAGCGACACGGGACGTCGGTGTTGGAGAAATGAAGAGACGAAGACTCTAGAATAACGCTCCGCGCAGGCCGAAGGCGACCCACACGAAGATGACGGCCATGATGATGGCAGCGGTGATCAGGTTTCGGCGTTTGACGTCCTCCGAGGGCTCATTGAAGCCATCGTCGGCGCTGGGAGGCTCGAAGGGTTGGTCTTGGTCGTCGATGTGGGCCTGTTCGCTCATATGCCCTGTAGGGGGGAGAGAAAGTGGGGTTGCCTACCGAGATGCGGCGCGTGCCCGAGAGCTGTCGGCGTTGAAGAAGGTATAACCCAGGGTGATCTCTTCGATATGCTCCGGAATGTCGGGGTCAAACCAGAAGACCAGGGGCATACGCATTTCCTCATCGCCGGAGAGTTCTTGCTCGATAAAGCAGAAGCATTCCTGCTTCTTGAAGTGTGGCGCGGCGTCGGGAGGGCTGATGTCGTAGACGGCCTTTCCGGTCACGGCGTCGGGATCGACGTTGCGGGCATCGAAGTTGATGATCTTTCGTTCGCCGGGGTTGATGGTGACCAGGCTTTCCTCAACGCTGAATTGCCAGGGAAGTTGGCGCTCCACATTGGTGTAAAACCGCACGTGCAGTTCGCGCTCTTCGTCGACCTCCACCCCTTCGTAGACGTCGGGCTCACCGATAAACCAGGAGGAGCCGCCGGGGTCGGTCTGTGCGCAGACCCATCGATACAGAGGAATCGACGCAAAGCCAAACAAAAACATGGCTACCACAAGGCCGACGGCCATTTTTCCGACGCGCTTGTTCTGGGCGGCGACGGCGCTGTCGGAACCATGAGCGGGGCTGCCGTAGACGGGCCGTTCGCTGAGAAGGGGAACCAGGGAGCCGAAACGGCGAAAGATGGAAAACATAAAACTACCTCTCCGTGGACGAAGGGTCGTCGGTGTCGGTGGAGTCGCCGGCCCTGTTGTGGCGCTCCAACAGGTCGTAGATATCCTGGTCGGCGCGCATGCGCTGGGCCTCTCGTTCCAGGGAGTCCAGCCGATGGGTTTCGGTGAAGTGATGGGTCTTGAGGCTATCGACGCTCATGGCACCGAAGAGAAGAGCCAGGTAGATGATGGAGAAGGCGAATGTGCGCTTGGCCCAGCGAACCCCATCGGTCTCAAAGGCGGTGCGAATGCAGCAGTAGGTGAATCCAGCGCCCAGAATCACGGCAGCCACGAGATAGATGATGCCGACATAACTCGTCAATGCGAGGGCGAGGGTGATGCCCAGAAGAAGCATCATATAGATGAGCATCTGAAATTTGGTGGTCTCTCGGCCCCGGACGACGGGCATCATGGGTACGCCTGCCTTTCCGTACTCCGTATCCTTATACAGCGCCAGGGCCCAGAAGTGAGGCGGAGTCCAGAAAAAGACGATGCCGAAGATCAGCCATGCCGTCAGGCTCAATTCGCCGGTGATGGCGGCCCAGCCGATGAGGACCGGGAAGGCCCCGGCGGCGCCACCGATGACGATATTCTGAGGGGTGCTGCGCTTGAGCCACATGGTGTAGATGACGGCGTAATATGCGTGGCCTGCGATTCCCATCATCGCCGCCAGAGGATTGACGAAGAAGGTAAGGATCAAGACGGCTACAAAGCCGATGACTCCGGAGAAGATCAGGGCGTGAGCGGGGCTGATGGTGCCCGTGACCAGGGGGCGCCCCATGGTTCGCTCCATCACGGAGTCGATGTCCTGATCCCAGACCATATTGATGGTGTTGGCGCTGCCGCAGATCAGGGCCGTTCCGATGGTAGCCCAAAAGGCGGTCCACAGATCGGGGATGCCCTCGGCGGCGACGAGCATGGTACAGAACATCGTCACCACCAACAGCCGGATGATCCCCGGCTTGGTCAACTGGGCGTATTGCCCGGCGAGAAAGAAAAACTGGCGAAGACGATGCATCGGGAACGCTCGGCGGCGATGCGGTATGAACGTGGCGAAGTACTACGCGGGCACGGCGGATATTCGCGAACGCCGATGCCGGTCACAGTCAATCATTGTGACCGACGGGGATCAAGCCAATCCGACAAATTGTCGCACTCCCTTCGTGGCGACCATAGAAATTCCGGCCTCACTGGGACCAAAGGGCAGGGCATAGGCGCCGGGGAGCCGCGGCTCAATCGGGAACGAAGAGATCCCAGGGGATGCCGAAGGTCGTCGTCCAGGGCCACAATCCGATGGTCAAAAACAGGGAAAACACAAAGGGCGCGCAGGCGATGAGGATGATGGCGGGCTTCTCAGAGATGAGGTGCATATAATACCAGGCCACCAGCCAGGTCTTGGCCAGGGCCATCAACACCAGAGAGACGACGATGAAGGCCATATGTTGGCCCAGATAGGGGATGTAGATCGTCTCGTTGAAGTACTCCAGCCATCCGGCCACAAACCCCAGTCCCAGAGTCTGGAAGAGATCGACGAATACGTGAGGTTCGGGGACGTAGACCTCGACGATGGTCAGCACGAATAGCCACACCCAGACCCACATATATTGGCGGTACAGGTTGCCGATTCCGAGCCAGCCCCAACCGGACTCTTGGTTTTCTGCGTCTTGAGAAGCCATGTCAAAATCCTGTCAGATGGTGCGAGATCGCGACGCGATCGGGACGTCGAGAGTACTTCAAGGGCATTGCTTACGAACCGGGCGGATGTACGGGAATCAGGTAGACGAAGGTGAAGACCAGAATCCAGACCAGGTCCACGAAGTGCCAGTACAACCCGGCGATTTCCGTCGTCGAGGTATGCTCCTCGGTCACCTTGCCGCGACGCATCATCACCAGCAAGAAGGTGTTGTAGATGACACCCACGGCGACGTGGAGCCCGTGGAATCCCGTCAGCAGGTAGAAGGTGGCCGGAAAGTTCTCATTGCAGCCTGCAAGGACCACCAGGCCGAATTTGTCGATGATGAGGTGGGTCCACTCAAAGGCCTGGATGCCCAAAAAGATCATGCCGCCGAAGATGGTGGCCATCAGCCACTTCTGGGCGGCCTCCATATTGCCTCGCATCTGTTCGGCCAGCACGTGGACCATGAACACACTGGAACAGATGAGGACGAAGGTGTTGAAGGCGGTCAACTGGATTCCGACCACGCCGAAAGCGTCGAGGGGGTCGGGCCAGGGCGCGTCGGCGGGTGATCCCCAGCGGATGCGGGCGTACCCGGCCAGAATACCGGCGAAGGTCATGGCGTCCATGACCAGGAAGGTCCACATGCCAATCTTTCCATTGGTGACACCGAGGTTTTCCTCCCCGGCGCCGGGGCCTTCCATGATGGAGGCTTCTTTGGCTGCCATATCAACGACCTCTTGGGACAAAGTGCTTCATCAAAAACGAGACGATGGAAAAGGGTGTCGGAGCCGCCAGGGGCGGCTGCCGACGTCGAGCCCGACGATCAATCCTTGTAGCTATGCCATAATCCGGCGGGCTGATCGGGATGTTCGTGGTGCCGGACGATGGGCTTCCACTCCGGCGGTTCGTGAAAGTTGTGGTGATCCGGCGGCGACGGGATGAACCACTCCAGGTGGATGCCGTCACCGTACCAGTGATTGGCCTTTGCGTCTTCGCCGTTTTTCCAACTCCAGATGAGGTTGGCGACGAAGATGAGTTGGCCAATGAACAAAACGTAGGAGCCGTAGCTGGCGATGGCGTTGGCCCATTCGAATTGGGGGTCGTAGTCGTAATAGCGTCGGGGCATGCCCTTGACGCCCATCCAGTGCTGCAAAAAGAAGGTCACGTTGAGGAAGATGGCTGTAATCCAGAAGTGCACCTTGCCCCAGAAGCGGTTGTACATCTTGCCCGTGATCTTGGGATACCAGTAGTAGACGCCGGCGAAGATGGTCATCATCGATCCGGCGACGAGCACGTAGTGGATGTGGGCGACGACGTAATAGGTGTCGTGGAGTTGGATGTCTACGGAGACCGAGGCCAAGACCACTCCCGACAGTCCACCGATGGTGAACATGGCGATAAAGCCCAGTGCGAAGAGCATGGGGGTATCGAATTTGATACTGCCTCCCCACATGGTGGCCAGCCAACTGAAGATCTTGATTCCCGTCGGTACGGCGATGAGCATGGTCAAAAACATAAAGCCCACGCGCACCTCGAGGGCGATCCCCGTGGTATACATGTGGTGGGCCCACACCAGGAAGCCGAGGACGGCGATGGCCATCATCGACCAGGCCATCAGGGCGTAGCCGAAGATATGCTTTCGGCTAAAGGTCTGGATGACGGAGCTGATGAGCCCGAAACCGGGCAGGATCATGATGTAGACGGCGGGGTGGGAGTAGAACCAGAATAGGTGCTGGTACAGGATGGGATCGCCACCGCCGGCGGGGTTGAAGAAGTGGAAGGCCCCGGGGAACATGCGTTCGAAGGTCAGCATCAACAGGGCGCTGGTCAGCACCGGGGTGGCCGCCAGAATCAAAAAGCTCGTCACCACCAGCGACCAGGTGAACAGGGGAAGCTGGAACATCTTCATGCCCTTGCAGCGCATGTTGAAGATGGTGGCCAAGAAGTTGATGGCCGCCATCGTCGAGCTCACCCCTACGAGGACCAGACCGAGCACCCAGAAGTCGGCGCCGATCATATTGCTGTAGACGTTATTGGACAGCGGGGGATAGGCGGTCCATCCAAATTCGGGAAGGCTGTTGAGGAAGAAGCCAAAGAAGGTCGTCAACGCCGCCGGTGGCAAGATCCAGAACGCAGCCAGGTTCAGCCGGGGAAATGCCATGTCCGGCGCCCCGATCTGGATGGGAACCACGAAGTTCGCCACCCCCGTAAAGGCGGGGATGATGAAGAAGAAGATCATCGCCGTGGCGTGCAAGCCGGGAAGGGCGTTATAGGTCGACGGGTCCTCGAATAATACCGTGCCGTGCTGGGCGAGCTCGATGCGAATCAGGATCGACAGCACACCCCCGAAGATCCCCATAAAGGTGGCAAATGCCAGGTAGAGCACACCGATGCGCTTTGCATCGGTGCTACACAGCCACTCCTTTATATAGGCCCATTTACTGGTCTTGGCCTCTTCGGAGAGGGGGGAGAGATAACCTTTGGCTTTGATTTCGCTCATGGTGCGCTGCCTCGCCAGGTATGGCCCGTGCTAATCGCCGGACCGCACTCGGGGTTGTGTGTTCGCGTCACCGCCGGTGGAGTCGGACTCTACGTCGGCGGCGGGATGAAAATGATCACTCGGTTGGGGTCTGTTCGAGTTCACTTCGAATATCATTGACGTCGAAGGGCTGTACCACAGGGGCGTCGTTGTCGAAGGACTGGCGCAGATAGGTCAACAGTGCTGCCAGCTCCATATCGCTCAGACCCTGTGCGAGGGGTCGCTTTTGACCGGGCCATTCGTCCAGGTCGCGTCCCTCGATGAGAATGCGGATCAGCTCGACGGGCTCCTCCTCCAAAACCACCTCGCTGCCGGCGATGGACGGGATATAGTCGGGGCCGACGCCGTCTGCGCCGTGGCAGGTGATACAGCTCTGATACAGACGCTCACCGACGCGCATCAACTCGTCCGTATCTTCGGGCTCGATGGTGGTGGCCGGGAAGGGCTCGAAGCCCAGGGCCTCGCGTCGTTCGGCCACGTCGTCTTCGGTGATGATGCCGGCTCCCTCGCCGCCATGCTCTTCGCGTTCGTAATTGATCACGGCGGCGACCTCGGCGTCGTTGAATCGAGCCTCGAATGCCTGCATGGGGGGAGAGGCGTCCACGCCGGCGAGGACGATATCGATGTGTTCGTCGGCCAGATCGGGGTCGGAGACGATGTCAGAGCCCACAAGAGGCGGATATTGACCGACGCCGGTTCCGTCGGCGCCGTGACAGGCGGCGCATTCCCCGTCGTAGATCGTCTGGCCGTCGGCGACGTCGACCCGGGCAAGCTGGTCGTCCACCCAGCGATTGAAGCTCGACGGGGTCATGACGACGGTTCGAAAATACATATCCCAGTGGTCGAGGCCGCACAATTCGGCGCAGGTTCCCTGGTATTCGACGGCGTTGTAGCCCTCGTAGGGGGAGACCTCTTCGACGGTACGGCCGACGCCGAGATAGTCGACGCGACGCTCCAGTCCGGTGACAGGGCGGGCGGCGGCGTCTTGTCCCTGGCGGATGGCGCCGGAGCGCGTCTGGGGCCGCTCCCATTGCTCCCGTTCCACCGTGGCGTGGTCCTCGGGGCGAACCTGGGCGACGGGACCGTCGGCGCGGAACCACCAATTGTTGTAGCGTCCCGGTACGGCGTCGAGTTTGATGCCCAGATCGGGAATGAAGATGGCGTGGAGGACGTCGACGGAGGTCACCTGAAGTTGGATATTCTTATGGGCTGGAACCACCAGGTCGGTATGGGTGAGACTTCCCCGTTCGTCGTCGAATTCGTAGTGGAAGTCCCACTCCCACTGACGGGCCTCGGCGACGACGGTCATGTCGATATGGTCGGGCTTGGTCTCGGTGCTGAACATGACGTTGATGGTGGCCACGCCGATCCAGATCTGGATCGCTAATGCGCCCATGGTCCAGGCAAATTCAAGGCGCAAATCGCCGTGGTTTTGCAGGGGCCGGTCGTCGTCTGAGCGGCGTCGAAATTTGATGATCGCCACCAGCAACGCCCCCTCTACGATGATCAGGATCGCAAGACAGATCTTGGCGATCATATTGTAAAGCTCGGTGATCTCGCGCCCTCCTTCGGAGTATAGGGCGACGAATTCACCGGAGCCGGGGATGGCGAGGGCCGTCGAGGGAAGCAGGATGGCGGCGAAGAGCATCACAACGGCGATGGCGGCGAAGAACGCGTAGCGACTGCCAGCCTTCAGGGACTGGCGAAAGGGACGCGTGCTGGCGCCTGTGGAGTCGATGGGGGGCCTCATGTCGGTCTCGGTGTTGGCGTGACGGCTCATCGGTGGTGTCTTCTGCGCGGTGTTGGTGGTTCGCTATGGGGCCAATGCGACCGGCCCCGGCTTCGATCAGAACAGCCGGTTACTTTCGTTCCTAACCTCGCCCAACGTGCTGAAGGGTGCCGAGGAATGGGAACAAGAGATGTCCGAATGTGCAATGATCAAGGTCATGTCGCGACGTGGTCCTTGGTGATCTGGGTCATGATTCGGTGTCAGTGCTCGTGCTACCATCAAGTGGGTGCCTGTTGTCTTCGGGTGTCCCTTTCGTCGCTGATGAAAGGCCTGCCCGGTGTCCCTTTGGGGGCACCACCGGGCGCGGCATCGTCTCGCAAAGCGAGGCGACGACGATTCAATTGTCGTCAGGGACTTTCGGGCTGCTCCTCTTGTTCTTCTTCTGTTTCTTCTTCTTCTTCTTGTGGCTCCAGTTCTTCCTGCGGGGACTCGTCGTCGACGTCGTCTTCATCGGTGTCGAGCTCTTCGTCCCATTCGTCGAGGTCCAACTCCTCGAGAGCTTCTTCGAGGGCCTCGATGTCGGCGCTTTCGACGGCTTCGGGATCGATGCCGGCGTCGTCGACGAGTTGCTGCAAGAGCGCTGCCGGAGGATCGAGTTCCTCAAACCAGTCGCGTAGCGCCTGGAAGTCCTCACCATCTTCGGTGGTGTAGAGGGTGAAGTCGTCGACGGAGAAGAGTACTTCCACGTCCTGGACGACTCGAACCCGATCGGAGCCCGCGCCCTCGAAGGTGGCGATAAATGCCTGAATGTCCTGCCAGTCCCGGTCGGTCAGGGCGGCGACGGAGGGTCGCTCCGGAAGTGGAGCGTGAGGGCCTTCGATGACGCGCCTGGCGACCTCTTCATAGGTTCCGCCCACGGAGGCGGGGACCAGGTCATCGATCTCGATATACATATAGGGCGGGAATTTTCCGTAGGGCCCGAGATTCGTGGCGGCCGTGCCGTCGGCTCCGTGGCAGGAGGCGCAACTTTGTTGATACCGCTCCTGTCCGCGGATCGGGTCGGCGTCGGCCTCGATGAGGGGGTCGCCGTAGGCGTGGTGGCGAAGGAATCGGTCCTCGCCGGCCTCGTAGTCCTCGACCATAAACGCCATGGCCCGCTCGATGGGGATGGCCTGGGGGTCGGGGGGAGAGCTCAGGGCGCGGCAGACGGCCTCGATCTCCTCTTCGGTGACCTCCTGAAGCTCCGCCTCGGGGATCAGCTCTTCGCGCATGAAGTGAACCAGGGCCCATTTGTCCTCGTCGGGAACGGCGGCAGGGGGCATGGCGGTACCCTCGACGCCGCGATCCATGGTCTCGAAGAGAGCCAGGGCGCTGGTGCCGCGGGTCCAGTCCTCGGCGGGTTCGTCCATACTTCGCGCCGGAGGATCGTAGGCTTCTCGAACGGCGTCGATGGGGATGCCGTCGGCGCCGTGACAGCCGGCGCATCCAGCGGACTGCCAGACCTCTTCGCCGCGGCGAATCTGGGCCTCGTCTTCGGGCTCGATGAAGTTTGTGACCTCTCCCAGGATGTCGGGATCGCAGCGGCCCTCAATCGCTTCGCGGCGCACCAATTCGGCGATGTCCGACGGATCGGGCTGAGGATCGTCGATGAGGGAGTGGACGTAGGTCGCCACGGCGAAGCGGTCCTGGTAGCGCAGGTTTTCGAAGACCGGATGTTGCTGGTCGTCGAATTCGTAGCCGTGGGTGATGACGCTGAAGATGGATTTGACGCCGGAGCGCTCCACCTCGACGTCGACGAAGCCCTGGGCGCCCATGCGTTCGCCGACGGGGGCCCCTCCGAGGCCCTGGTCGCCGTGACATTCGGCACATTGGACGTCGTAGACCTGCTCGCCGCGCTCAAGTTGCTGCGGGGTGCCGGCGGTCAGGCGATCCAGATTCTGGAGGCCGATACGTTGGCCGTACACCGTGGGGACCACGACCAGAAGGCCGATGGCGACCAGTGCGAGGGTGACTCCGGTTTTTAGCGTTGCTGTATTCATGTCTTCACTGCGTTGGGCGTAGAGAGACCAAGTCCGAGATTATGCGTCGTCATCCTGCCCGTTTTCGCCGGGCTTACCGTTCGGATAGATGAGGTGGTCGTGAGAATGGGGGATGGCTTCGTGCAGCAAGGGATCCTTGAGGGGCACCAGGTTGTGGCGCTCCAGGGCC
This sequence comes from Myxococcales bacterium, assembly GCA_007131755.1. Classification (GTDB taxonomy): domain Bacteria; phylum Myxococcota_A; class Bradymonadia; order Bradymonadales; family Bradymonadaceae; genus SLJM01. The sequence goes on from SLPW01000546.1 coordinate 12,084, forward strand.
TTCGCGGTGACAATCATGAACAAGCCCACGAAGCCGAGAGTGATGAACAACTCGAAGGTCGGTACCATGGGGCCCACAAGCCCCTCCGTTCCGTACCAATAAGGCATCACCCAGAACCAGATCTCGAGGGCCTGCATGAACACCAGCAGGACAGCGACGTAGACCAGGATGTTCTTCTTGTTCTTCTTTGCGTCCTGGCGAAGCAGGGCCACGAAGGGGACGATGAATTTGAGCAGGGGAAGCAGGAGCAGCCAGATTCCCCAGCCCTCGCTCATGCGGTCGGTGTACCACTTCGCCGTCTCCGGAATATTGGCGTACCACAGCAGCAGAAATTGGCTGAAGTGGATATAGGCGTAGAAGACGGTGAAGCCGAAGAGCAGTTGACCCATGCGGTGGACTTGCTCGGTGCCGACGCATCCTCCGAAGAGATTCTTTCGAAGGAGATAGATAAGAATCAGGATCATCACGGCAAGGCCGGTCTGGAAGAGTCCGGCGAAGGCGTAGACCGACCACATCATGGAGTACCAGTGGGGGTCGTAGGACATCGTCCAGTACCAGCTCATGGCAGATACGCTGATGACGAAGACGATGATGAAAAAGGCGCTGACCCAGATGTTTTTGCGCATCAATTCGTAGCTTCCGTCTTCATCTTGCTGGACGCTGAATTTGCGCATGACGGCATACATGATGGCTACGCCGGCGGTGGCAACGAGGGTGGCGATGGTCAAGGCCGTCCCAGTGAGGACGGCACTTTTCTGGGCGACGATGGGGTCGAAGACGTCGCTTTCGGGGTCGAAGACCTCCGGAGCGAGTTCGATCCAGCCGAAGAGATGATCCGCACCCAGAAGGGCGATGGCGCCCAGGATGACGCAGGGGATGAGAAAGGCTCCCATGGCCTCGGGGATCCGTCGGATGCTGACGCTCCATCCGGCCTTCGACAGATATTGGGTGGCGATGAAGAAGGGACCGGACAACGCCAGGGAAAAGGTGAACCAGAACCCGATTACGTATCCGCGCCAGGCCCGAGCCTCGTTATCGGAGATCAGTCCGAATAAGAAGGCGGCCAGCCCGAGGACGATGAACACGATCGCCGTGGTGACAAATCCCTTGGGAGTCTCAAACTTCCCGGGCGGTTCGATGTCGTCGTGGTGACTATGGTGAGCCATTGAAGTTGCCTCGTCGTGAATCGACAAACTGCGTTCGAGGGCGCCGTCGCAAAAAAGGCCGGGGCGCCTTGGTAATCAGTTTCCGCGGATCCGTTCGATGTCGCGGGGTTCGGGGTACTGGGAGCGCTGAAGGGCGCGCACGTAATGGACGACGGTCCAGCGCTCGATTTCGGTCAACTGAGTGTCGTAGGCCCACATCGTGCCCACACCGTGGGAGATGACGTGGTAGATCTCGCCATCGGCCTGTTCGCGCTGATCGAGGGTGTGGAACGATGGCGGAGCCGGCTGGAAGTGTCCGGCTTCGACAATGGGGCCGTCGCCGTGGCCTTCCAGTCCGTGACATACGGCGCATTGCTCCTGGTAGAGATATTGGCCGTATTCGAGATTCTCCGCCGTTCGGGGCACGGGATTGATGATCCGGGCGCTGTCTTCACGCCGGGGTTCTTCGTCGCGAAGAAAGCCGTCGACGGTCACCGTGCGCGGCGGGGGATAGCGCATGCCCTCCGGTTGGTCTTCGCGGAAGATGGGCTGGGCGGCCTGGTCCTTGTAGTGGGTCTGCTGGTGCATGCCCTGGATGGGGACGAGGCGACCGAATTGCTTGTCCCCGTCGGCGGGCAGGCCGACCTCATAGATACAGCCGCCGAGCGTCATGGGGACGAGGGCCAGCGCAATCAGCCAAAATTTGGGATTTCCACAGGTACTCATCGTTTATGCGCTCTCGGTGATGGTACGGATTTCGACGGGATCGAGGGTCTTCATAAACTCTCGGACTTCGTCGGCGTCGAAGGATTCGTCGTCGGCGGAGATCCAGAGGGCGAAGCGGTCCTTGGTGATCTCGCGGTCGATGATAAAGGGCTTTCGAAAGCAGCCGGCGGCGACGAGCATGACGATGGCGGTGATGACACCGGCCAAAAGCACGGTCAGCTCGAACATGATGGGGACGAAGGCCGGCCAGGGGGCATAGGGCTTTCCGCCGATGATCATGGGCCAATCAAAGGTCATGGTCCCGAATTGAAGAGCGTTGGCCGTCAAAAAGCCGGCCGTACCGGCCCCGAAGGTCACCCAGGGAATCCAGGATCGACCGATGCCCATGGCGTCGTCCATCCCGTGAATCGGGAATGGCGAGTAGGCGTCGAAGGCTTCGTACTGGGAGTCCCGCGTGTGTGCAGCGGCGACCATCAGATCGTCGGGAAGGTCGAAGAAGGCGGCGATTCCCTTGACCGGTTTTGCTCCACCGGCTTCGCCGGCACCTCGGGGAACGACGCTGTCTCCGTTTTCACCGGCAACTACAATTTCTTTTTCGTCATCGTCGTCAGAGGCTACTGCTTCTTCCTCGTCGTCGTCGTCGGAAGCTACTTCTTCTTCTTCTTCGGAAGCTTCTTCCTCGTCGTCGTCATCGTCGTCGTCGTCGTCGTCGGAAGCTACTTCTTCTTCTTCTTCGGAAGCTTCTTCCTCGTCGTCGTCGTCGTCGTCGGAAGCTTCTTCTTCCTCGTCGTCGTCGTCGTCGTCGGAAGCTTCTTCTTCCTCGTCGTCGTCGTCGTCGTCGTCGTCGGCGGCGGAAGCTTCTTCCTCGTCTTCCTCGTCGTCGTCGGCGGCGGAAGCTTCTTCCTCGTCTTCCTCGTCGTCGTCGGCGGCGGAAGCTTCTTCCTCGTCAGAGGCATCGTCGTCGTTGTCGTCGTCGGAAGCGACTTCTTCCTCGTCAGAGGCATCGTCGTCCGAAGAGGCATCCTCAGGGGAGGATTCTTCCGATTCCTCCGGAGTTTGTTCGGCGTCGCTCTTTTCTTCAGCGAGGCTCTCTTCGGAGGACTCTTCTTCCTTGGTTTCGTCGGACGCCGTTTTGTCTTTTACGTCGTTATCACTTGTCATCGGCGACCTCCTCGTAGTTTTTGCGTGACGCGGTTTTCGGATTCATCACGGCTTTGACCTCGAACATGGTGATCGTGGGCAGGACCCGCGCGAATAATAGGAAGAGGGTGAAGAAC
>SLPW01000354.1 GCA_007131755.1 Myxococcales bacterium
ATCGTTGATGAAGATGCGAGCCGCCGGCCTGGAGGCCACGTCGACAGTTCCCGTTCCCGAAGGCTCGGGGGTCGGGTCCGGAGTGGGGGTCGGGTCCGGAGTGGGGGTCGGGTCCGGAGTGGGGGTCGGATCCGGAGTGGGGGTCGGATCCGGAGTGGGAGTGGGATCGGGCGTACTGCCGGAAGGACTCGAGCTACTTCCGGTGGGGGTTGAACTTCCGGCGGAGGCCACCGGTTCTTCTTCGCGCTGCAATTCGGCGCTGAGCTCGATCTTGGGCTCCGCCGTCGCCTCGACGACCTCCTCCCAGGTCTCGTAGCGATTTCGCTCCACGACGACGCGGTAGGCCTTCTCGGCGTCCAATTCCTCGAAGGTATGGGGGGTCTGTCCGCTGTCCACCTCTTCGTCGGAGCCGTCGACGTAGACCGTCACCGCGGAGCGACTCGGAGAGGAGGCGACCTCCAGGTCGAATTGGGCCGGTCTGAGCTCGATCTGCCAGGAGGCGACCTCGTCGTATTCCACCTCGATCTCCTCTTCGGCGTCGAGGTAGTCCTCCAACTCCAGGCGAAGCTGGTAAGTCCCTGGCTTCAACTCGCGAAGCTCCACGGGGGTCGTCTCGCCATATTCCTCGCCATCGACGAAGAGAGTGGCCTCCTCGGGGGTGGTGGCGACGTCGATTCCCGTATCGGAGTAGTCGAAGGGCTCGAAGTGCGACTCCAGATCCACCGACTTGGGTTGTCCGCCCACGACCTCGATGGTCAGACCCTCGACGGGATAAAAGCCCTCGCGCTTAGCGGCGATCTCGATCGTCCCCGCCTCGAGTTCCACCGTATAGGGCCCACCTTCATGCTCGAGCACATCGCCTTCGATGGTCAACTCCAGGGCCTCCTCGCCGAGCTGGAAGGTCACCTCGGCTGTGGTCTCCTGCATGATGAAATAGGCCGCGCCGAGACCGCCGGCGACGACGACGACGGCGACGATGGCGACCACGCCCAGGCGAGTCTTCTTTTTTTGCGGCTGCGGATGCGGGGTGCCGGGCATGGTCACCTGCGGGCGCTCATCTCGGCGCACCGCCGGAATCTGCGCCGTGGCGCTGACGCCCCTGCGCTGGTCCACCTCGATGCCTCGCCCCCGGGAGCGACCCTTTCCAAGGTCGATCTCCAGGTCGTTCTCCCAACGATTATATTCCTGTGTCGGATCGTCGCGATCGTATTCCAGCGTCGGATCGTCGCCCAACACCGAATTGCCCACCTCGGCGCCGGGCACATGGATCTGGGTGACCTCTGCATCGCCACTTCCATCGTCGATCGCCGGCTTGCGGCCCTCGGGATAGACGATATTGGGACCGCTGTCGCCGACCTGAATGCCCACGTCTTCGGCGTAGACGATATCCGATTCGGTGATATCCTCCCCTTCCTCGTCTTCGCGACCGAAGATCTGGGTCTCCATCTCGTCTTCGCCCCAGCTCAGATCGGGCGCGGCGGGGACGACCTCCTCGGCGGAGGGATCGCTCTGGGTGATGGGCTTTAGATCCAGCGAGCGGTAGTACTCCAGCTTCTTATTCTCAAAATCGATATCGGCCTGAAAGGCCTCTTTCATATAGGCGGCCAGATCCTTGTTTTTATAATAATAGCCCTCGTCGCGCATAAACCGGTCCAGATCCTCGGCCAGCTCGTAGGAGGATTGGTAGCGTTCCTCCGGGGTGCGCGCCAGAGCCTTGAGGACGATATCCTCGAGCTGCTTCGGGATATGGGGGTTGTACAAAGAGGGGGGGCTCATCTCCACCTTGCGAATCTTCTCCAGGGTGTCGAAGTCGCTCTCCCCTAAAAAGAGCCGCTCCAAGGTCAGCATCTCGTACAATACGATGCCGAGGCTGAAGATATCGCTTCGGTGGTCGACGTGCAGGCCCCTGACCTGTTCGGGGCTCATATAACTGAACTTGCCCTTGAGGATCCCCACCTGGGTCTGACTGGTCTTTCCCTGGGCCTTGGCGATACCGAAGTCGATGATTTTGACCTCCCCTTCGTAGGAGACCAAAATATTCTGCGGCGAGACGTCGCGGTGGACGATATCGAGCGGATTTCCCTGGGGATCTTTTTTCTCGTGAGCGTGCCCCAGCCCCTCGCAGACCTTCATGATGATATAGCAGATGCGGGGAACTGAGACCTCTTCGCCGATGCGGCGGGCCCGCTCGAATTGAGTCTTCAGATCTTTGCCGCTGATATACTCCAGGGCGATGAAATAGGAGTCGTCGGCCTGCCCCAGATCGAAGATCTGAGCGATATTGGGGTGATTGAGCTGGCCGGCGATCTTGGCCTCATCGATGAACATCTTGATGAAGGACTCGTCCTCGGCGATGCTGTCCAAAATCTTCTTGATCGCCAGCAGACGCTCAAAGCCCTCCACCCCGAAGGCCTTGGCCTTATAGACCTCGGCCATGCCCCCGACGTTGACACGTTCGAGGAGATAATATTTTCCGAAAGGAATCGGCTCTGGAAGGATACCTGGTTCGCTCATCTGCCCAACACCAGTGTTCCTGGCGCACCCGCTCGCAAACGGGGCGCAGTGATGTAAAATCGGCGCGTCTCTCGACCCTCACCGCCCGAATAGCGGCAAACACCATCTCGAGTCGAACTCGACACCGTGCGTTGCGAGGATGAACTGCCGGTTCAACCACCCGTCATTTCATAAACCAGATCTGGGCCGACAGCGCGATGAATCGTAAAGAACAGGCTTCGTTGTTGTCAATCGTGGTTAGGGAAGAGTGTGGGATCGGTATCCTTTGATAGCTTTTCCCTGGCCCGGGCCCCGGCCTCAACGTTGCCCACAACTTGGAATGCTCGATCCCTGGCCCTGGCCCTGTCCCCGGCCCGGGCCCGAAGTAGTGCTCACAGGGCAATCGCCCTTGACGAAGGCAGCCAGATCGGAACAAATACGCTCCGAAGTTATATCAGTACCCCTCCGGTCCCCATTCCCGCCCATGAAGTACTCCACTCTCCCATTCGTCCTGGCGATGATTGTCGCCTCCATCATGACATTTCCGCTGAGCGCCGTCGCCGACTCCGGCGAATCGGCAGACGACGAGCGAAAGCTTACGATTTTGTTGAGCGGAAATCTGGACGGTGACTTCGCCCACGTCGATTGCCGCGAAGACGATGGCCACCGCGGTCTCTACTGGGCGCAGATGGTGGCCTACCACGACGCTCTCAACGCCGTGGCCGCCCATACGGGGCTGAGCGCTCCGGTGGCGCTGAACGCGGGAAATTCGATCTTTCCCGGCGCTCTGGGCCGCTATCTCACCCACGGACAGTCCCGAGGAGCACAGCTCGCCGAAATTATGGGAGCCCTGCCATTGGAGGTCCACGGAATCGGCGCCCGGGAGCTGACGGTCCCCCGTCCGGCCCTGGTGGACTTCGCCGAAGCGATGAAAGAAGAGCACGGCATCGACGTGCAGGCCGCCAACCTTCGGTGCCAGGCCGAGGCGGGGACGTCAGCTCTCTGCGATCGGATCGCCTCCGCCGACGACGAAGAACCCTTTCGGATCGTCGAGCGCGATGGCCTGCAGATCGCCATCACCACCGTGATCGCCGAAGAGGTGGGCCCCTCGTTGGCCTCCTCGCAGATGGAGGGCTTCGAGATCGTCTCTCCCGCCGAGAGGCTCCCCGAGGTGGTGGAAGAGATGCGCAGCCGGGCCGATCTGGTGATCGTTCAATATCAAGCGCCGTCGAGTCAGGCCGCCCTGCTGGCCTACGAGCTGGCAGGAAAGGTGGAGGGCATCGATCTCTTGGTGAGCAGCCGTCTGCTGGACGGCGCCGAGGCGGACCCCGAATCCAAGGCCGACACCGACGCGCCCACTCCGGGGGGACGTATGGCGACGGTGACGGCCAACTCGACGGGCACGCCCATTGTCAGTGCCGATAGCGGCACACGGAGCGTCATCAACGTCGAGCTCGACCTTGTGCACCACCATGCAGAGGGCGATTCGGAGTGGAAGATTCGCTCCCTGCACCCCTATCGCGTTCGCGTCGACGATCTCATCGAAAGAGAGGCGACCAAGAAAATGCTCGTCGCCCAGATCGAGGACTTCTGCAACGACTGGGGCGATCCCATCTCGGAGCACGCCCAACTGGCCACCCCCCTCGAGATGGAGGATATGCAGCAATTCATCCTCAATATCATG
>SLPW01000424.1 GCA_007131755.1 Myxococcales bacterium
AGGGAGACGAGGGAGACGAGGGAGACGAGGGAGACGAGGGAGACGAGGGAGACGAGGGAGACGAGGGAGACGAGGGAGACGAGGGAGACGAGGGAGACGAGGGAGACGAGGGAGACGAGGGTTCGGGATGTACCACGACCAATGGAGGGCCCAATGGTCTCAGTGGATTGTTGGTACTCCTGGGACTCGTTGCGCTGAGGCTTCGTCGTAACCGCTGACAACGTCAACATGACAAGACAGCCGGCGATGTCCGATAAACCGGAGAAAGTTGTCGCCCCAATACCATCAATAATTCGGCACAGCGGCGGCATTCGTCGAAATGATCATGGAGTTCGCGCAGTTGTTCGTCTTCCAGCGTTCCCTCCTGCATCTTCGCCAGAAGATTGTCATCTGGACAACTCATGAGACGCCATCTCCCCGATCGCCATTCTCGTCCAGCAAGCGATGAAGACTGACCTCGAGATCGGAATCGATGAGCCGCATAATACTGTCGAGCTCCGAGGAATCGACCTCCAGGTTGCCTTTGAGCAGATCTGCCACATGGAGCCGATTGCATCCTTGCTATCGGAGCGCCGTCAGGCGCTGAGCACTGTGAGTAGCGAGGAATTCGATCGGCGAGGGACGCTTCTGATGGCGTTGATTCAATATACCCGGGGGTCGTCGACGTCCCGGTAGATATCGGCCAGAGAGCCCGGGGGAGAGGCATCGGTATATTCGACAAAAAGACAGCCGTCGGGCTCGTCGGAAGCGGTGGTGGCCGTCCACAGTGGGGTGGCGAATAGCCCTCCCCCGAGGCCCACGATCAGAACCGCCGCCGCTGCGGCCACCTGCCAGAGCACACCGAGCCGGGGCCGGTCCTCCCGCTCGGGAGATGTGCCCTGGTCGACGCGGTCTCGGGCCTTCGCGACCACCCGGGAGGCAAAGCCGTCGGGGACCTCAGGAGGCGGCGGCGCATCGTCGAGGGCGAGGCAGAGCTCTTCGAGTCTCTGAATTTTGCAGCGACACATCGGACAGTCCTTGAGGTGGACCCGGATGCGCCACCTTCGCTCAGATGAGCCCTCGCCATCTCGATAGGCGCTCAGGTGAGATTGAATTTCGTCGCATTTCATCGTCGTCGCTCCTTCGTCGGTTCTCAATGAATCATCCCGTCTTTGCATTTACTGGCATCAGACTCTCCAACTCTTCGGCCAGCGCGCTACGCCCACGGGCGAGGAGTCGCTCCACGGCCTTTTTGCTGCATTGAAGGGAGTCGGCGATCTCGACATAGCTGAGCCCTTCGAAGTGAAATAAGATCACCGCCGTGCGCTGGCGGCCCGGCAATTGCTCGAGGGCCCGGCGGATCTGGTGGCCACGCTGACGAGCCTCCAGGTGGGCCTGGGGCCCTTTTTGCCGATCACGGCAGGGAGGCAATTTGTCGACGTATACCGGCTTCTTTTTCTCGATCCGGTCCAGACAATGGCGGGTGAGCACCCGATATAGATAGGTCGTAAAGGCGGCGGTGGGCTCGTAGCGCGGGGCGGCCTCGAAGATCTTCAAAAACGCCTGCTGGGCTGCATCCTCGGCCTCCGCCGGATCGCCGAGCATCCGATAGGCCACCCTCCAGGCGGTCTTCTGGTGGCGTCGGACCAGGCTGTCGAAGGCCGCCAGATCGCCGTCGGCGACCTGCAGCATCAGTTGTTGATCTGCCGTCGTCACCTTTCGTCATCCCCCCCGCTGTTATGTGTGCCCGGGGCCATGGGATCCGAACATTGGACGTGGCTTTCCAGGTAGCCGAACCATTGCGGGCGCTGTTCATCGTCCAGGACCTCTCGCTCCGCCACCAGGCGTTGGACCGTCAGATCCAGCATCTGCTCCTGTCCCTTTTGGATGCGCTGTTGGGTTCGACGGATCTCTTCTTCGCTCACCTCCGTCTGCTTCAGGAGTTCCAACAGCCGCCGCTGGTGTTGTGCCACCTCTTCGCAGCGCTCGTGTTGAGCGGTTTGAAATTGTTGGCGCAGCGCCGAGAGCTTGCGCAGTCGCCGCTCTTCCAACTCCAGATTTTGCTGGTAGGCGCAGCGTCGCCACTGGCTTTCGGACTCCTCAAATTGCTTCAGCGGTCCGGCAGGGCCGATGAGCCAGGCGGTCAACAGGGCCACGTTGAGGGTCAACGAGATCAACAAAAAGGCATGAAAGAGCCGTTGGGGGCGAAATTTCATGGTCGGGCCTCGAGGCGAAGAGACGGTACGGGGTTGCGATCCCGGGCTCACCGGAAGGTGCGCCGGGAGGGTTCGAGAAGATGAACGGACGTCGCCGTCAAAACCCCCGGACCAATTCCGCGCCCCTGCAAGAAGCTCGTCAGGGCGACGCCCACGAACGCAATCGAAAATCGCTGCGCCGGCGGGTGTCGCCCTGATGTGGATCATATGTAGAGGATCGTCAGCGCGGGTAGGCGACGCCTCCGGAGGGGCCGCCCACGGCCATGGGCATCGGATGGTCCCCGACGTCGACGGTTCCCCGCACCGCCTGTTGCTCCACATCGAGAATGGACAGCGTGCCGTCGTGGCTGTTGGGCACGTAGGCGAAACGTCTGTCGACGGACTCCTGAATGAACCGGTGCCCCCTGCCCGTTTCGGGGTCGACGTGGGCGGATCCCACGGAGAGGTTGCCGATGACCTCGAAGGTCTCGGTGTCGATGAGGATCACCTCCGGTGCTCCGACGTGGGAGACGCCGGCGATGCCACCGTCGAAAAAGGCGATCTTGTCGGGCCGCGACTCCACCTCCAATTTGGCGACCACCCTGTCCGTGGATGTGTCGAAGGCGATGACCCGATTGCCACCGGAGCTGACCGCCCACCCATAGAGCCCGTCCGGGGCGATATGCAGGTAGCCGCAGCGATCGGAGAGCTCGATATAATCGACGATGTTGTGGGCGTCGTCGCCGTCGGTGGCGATGACCTCGATGCCGGGGACGTCGCCGTCGACGCAGTTGTAGACCCTGCCGCTGGAGGCGGCATAGTCCATGCCGTGGGGGCGCTCACCGACGTCGATGGTCGCCTCCACGAGAAGCGTCGAGGAGTCGATGACCGAGATCGTATCGTCGGAGATGTTGGAGACGTATACCAGGTAGGGATCGGATTCGGTGATCGCCATCTTCTTGTGGCCTTCTCCGACGTCGATGGTCTGCTCCACGCTCAGCGTCTCCACGTCGATGACCGAGACACTTGCGGAGTGGTCGTTACTGACCCACAGCTTTTTATGGTCCGGCCCGAAGAACATATGAACGGGACGGATGCCCGTCTCCAATTGCTTTTCCACCTCCAGGGTGTGGGCGTCGATGATGGTGACCACGTCGTCGGTAGAGCTGGACAAGAAAACCCAGCGGCCGTCGGGAGTGGTGTTGCTGTCAGTGGTGCCGACGCCGACGGAAATCGTCGCTTCCACGCTGCAGGTTCGGGGATTGACCACCGAGACGTCTTGAGAGTCGCTATTGCCGACAAAGACCAGCTCATCGGCGGGGCCATCGGTGCTCAGATCGCAATGGGGGTGGGAGTGGGGGACGTCATCGTCATCACCGCATCCGGCGACGAAGGTTGTGGCGATGAGGAGAGTGATGGCGAGCAGGGAAAATAGGCGGTTGTCGTACATCGGGGCGCACTCCGTATGCGAGGCTCAGATATGGCGAGGGATGGCAGACCCGATGGGCTGCCACCGAGACCGGCCGATGGCCGACTCGTCGACGAGTCGACACACCGGGACCGGTCTCGGTGCATACGAACGGAGCACAATCGAAAAACCCCCGCTGGCACTAAAGCAGCTTTCGGTTGAAAACCGGAGTGCTCTTGGGAACGGCTGCGTCCAATCTGGCCGCCCAGATCTTCTTTCGCCGAAAAAGCAAGGGAGATGCTTGGGATAATGGGGATATGGGGATGGGGTTGTCTTTATCCCCCCCTGAACGACGATCTCTTCGCCCAGTCCTCGGCCTCAATCAATCATCTCTACTGTGGCGGGTGTGATCCACCTTGATCGGTTGTTAAACCCATTGTGGTAGAGGTCCCCCTGGCCCCGGCCCGGTCCCTGGCCCCGGCCCGGGCCCGAAGTAATCCCTGCCCATGTCCTTGCCCTTGCTCGCAGTCTTGGAGTGGGGAAAGGCGGGCCGGGGCGAGGGCCGGGGCCTCAACGTTGCCCACAACTTGGAAT
>SLPW01000377.1 GCA_007131755.1 Myxococcales bacterium
AATCCCGCCGGACGGGTCGTGCGATCGATGTTGGATGTGCAACGACACCGCCCCGATCGCGTAGAGGCCGAAGCCAGGCGCGTGGGAAGCCTGGAACTTCAAAAATTGGAGCAGAACGTCGGCGGCCTGTCTTTCGTCGCCCAGGCTGCTCCCCTTCTGGGTCTATTGGGCACCGTCCTCGGGATGGTGGAACTCTTCAGGGGCCTCCAGGGAACGTCGACGGCCACCGTCGATGCCGCCCTTTTGGCCAGTGGCATCTGGAAAGCCCTGTTGACCACCGCCGCCGGCCTGACCATCGCCGTCCCCGCACTCGCTGCTTACAGCTATCTCAACAGCCGCACCGATCGCTTCCGACTGGTGTTGCGCGACACCGTCGAGCGCGTCATCACCGCCCTGCCCGGCCCGGATGACGACCCCGGTGAGAACGTCCATCCCCCTCGACCCGAAATTGTTGGTGACCTGGCCGATGCAGTTTGAGAGCTTCCAGCGCGAACAACCGAAGATCAACGTCTCAGCCCTCATCGACGTCGTCTTCATTCTGTTGATCTTCGTCGTCCTGGCCGCCAACTTCGATCGCATCCGAGAGATGAACGTCACTCTTCCCACGGCGTCCGAAGCCTCTCCCTCCACGTCGGACACGCTGATCCTCGTCGTCCCCTCCTCTGGCGAGATGCTCCTCGATGACCAGCCCGTCACACCCGAGGAGCTTCCCGATAGGTTGGAGGCCATGCGCCAGGAGTTCGAGATCCTCGTCCTCGTAGGTGACGGACAGATCCCGCTCGAGCGCACGGTTCAGATCTTCGATTACGCCCGAGCCGCCGGCTTCGACACCGTCTCCATCGCCACCCGGGAGACGAGCCGATGAGCCAGGAGAGCGACCGGGAACGACGCCTGCCTGGCTGGGGCTGGCCCATCGCCGCCGTCATCCTGGCGCACCTGGCGATAGCAGCCGTACCCCTGAGCTTCTCTGAGGCGGCCCCCGAGGAGCGATCCATCGACGTCACCATGGTTCCTCCCCCGGAGCTCGAACCACCCGAACCCGCCGAAGAGCCCGAACCCGAACCGGAACCGGAACCGGAACCGGAACCGGAACCGGAGCCGGAACCCGAGCCGGAGCCGGAACCCGAGCCCGAACCCGAACCCGAACCCGAACCCGAGATCGAGACCGAACCCGAGCCCGAGCCCGAGCCCGAGCCCGAGATCGAGACCGACCCCGAGACCGAGACCGACCCCGAGATCGAGCCCGAGCCCGAGACCGAGACCGACCCCGAGATCGAGACCGACCCCGAGCCCGAGACCGAGATCGCCACCGAGCCCGAGACCGAGCCCGAGACCGAGCCCGAGCCCGCCCCCGAGATCGCTACCGAGCCCGTGGACTGGCAGGGCTACGGCCGCGACGTCCTGCGCTCAGTCCAGAGCGAGAAGAATTATCCCCGCATGGCCCAACGCCGCAATATCCAGGGCACGGCCACCGTCCGTATTACCATCGATCGTCAGGGCCGGCTCGCCGCCACTCCCCAGATCGTAGACTCCTCGGACCACTCGATCCTCGACGATGAAGTCATCCGAATGGTCAAAGCCGCCGCCCCTTTCACGGGCTTTCCCGACCACGCCGAGGAAGACGAACGCGAATTCGTCATTCCCGTGCGCTTCCGTCTCCAACGCTAACTCGACTTCCCCTCCTGAACCGGGGCATCACCTGCAACCTCATCTGGTGAGCTACCTTCATGACGCATGGAAAGATGAAATTGAGAATCATTTTCCCCCTTTCGTTCCTGCTCCTCCTCCCACTGGCCACCGTCCATGCCGACGACGCCATCATCATCGAACTCGATGACGACGAGTACGACGAGTACGACGACGAGGAGGTGATTCCCGACGAGACGGTCGAGGTGGACCAGCCCTACGACCTGGGCGCCATCGAAGTCATCGGACAGGCACCGGAACAACTGGAATCGGTCCCCGGATCGGCCTCGGTCATCACGGAGGAGCAACTGAAGAGTCAGCGGCCGATCAGCGGAAACGAGGCCCTTCGCACCCTCCCGGGTGTACATGTGCGCGATGAAGAGGGCATCGGGCTACGCCCCAATATCGGCATTCGCGGCCTCGATCCCTCTCGCGGGCGTACCTTGTTGGTACTGGAAGACGGCGTGCCCATCGCATTGGCCCCTTACGGAGAACCGGAGTTGTACTACGCTCCGGCCATCGACCGCATCGAGCGCATCGAACTCGTCAAGGGCTCCGGTTCCGTCCTCTTCGGTCCTCAGACCATCGGTGGCGTCCTCAACTACATCACCCACGATCCGCCCGAGGAATTCGAGGCCAACGCCGAATTTCGTCTCGGTGAACTTGGCTACCTCCACGGTCAGGCCTCCGTAGGAGACACCGTCGGCGACTTTGGTTATCGCCTCGGCGTTGTCCATCAGCGCTTCGAGGGAGCTCGAAACCTCAACCTCGACTTTACGGATGTCACGGCCAGGACGCGCTACTACCTCTCCGACACCTCAGACGTGGGCCTGAAACTTCACTTCTACGATGAATCCTCGGACGCCACCTATCTCGGTCTGACGACACCACAACTCGAGGCGAATCCACGGGACAACTTCGCCGTCAACGACCACCTACCCGTGCGCAGGTTCGGCCTGTCGGCGACGCATAACCAGCTCCTGGGAGACAACATACTGCTCCAGACCACGGCCTACGGCCACCACATCACCCGAAATTGGGATCGCCAGGACTTCGATCGTGCAGACCAGGGACGTGACTACGAGCGCGTCATCAGCGGCCAGGGAACGGATATCACCGACAGCCCCGAGGACTGGCGCGATGACGGAAGCCAGGTCTTCTTTCGCGAGACCATGGGCGCTCGAAATCGAGAATTTTACGTGGGCGGAATCGAACCCCGGGCCACCATGGACTACACCTTCGGATCCGTAGACAACGAGCTCATCGTCGGCACCCGACTCCACGGGGAACTCACCAATGAACAGCGCGTCATCTCTCAGGTCGACGATCCTGGCGACAGCTTTGTACGCGACGACGAACAACGCCGAGGAGTCGCCCTCGCAGGCTACGCCCAGAACCGCTTTCTTTTAATGGAGGACGCCCTTCGCATTTCTCCGGGCATTCGTGTCGAGAGCTTCTGGAGCAGCCGTGAGATCTTCCGCACCCGCGTTGAAGATGAACCCACCGATCTCGATCCCCCGCGAGAAAATAGCGACCACGTCGTGGGCGTCATCCCCGGCCTCGGCGTCTCCTACTCCGTGAGCGACGAGATCACTCTCTTTTCAGGGGTTCACCGTGGGTTTTCGCCACCTCGTACCAAAGACGCCGTCACCACCGACGGCGACCTGCTGGAATTGGACGCCGAATTCTCCATCAACTACGAACTGGGCGTCCGCACCCACCTCGAGGATTGGCTCGCCGCCGAGATTGCGGGATTCGTCCTCGACTTCTCCAACCAGATCATTCCCCCCGCCGAGGCCGCCGGCGCCACCGGCGCCGACCCCGAGGTCTCTCCTCTCGTCAACGCTGGCGAGACCACCCAATTCGGCGTGGAGACGGACGTCACTTTCGACGTCGCCGCCCTGACTGACCTCGACTTTCGACTCCCGCTGACGGTGGCGTATACCTGGGTACACGCCGAATTCGGCGACGCCTGGGACGAGGCCATCGTCGGAAATCGCCTCCCCTATGCTCCGGAACACCGCCTCTCGTCGAGCCTGGCCTTCTCCCACCTCATCGGTCTCTCCGCCCAGGTCAACGGACTCTTCATCAGCGAGCAGTACACGGATCTCACCAATACGGAAGAACCCACCAACGACGGCCTGGCCGGCCGCATCGACCCCTACTTCCTCCTCGACGCCCGCGTCGGCTACACTCTCCCCAACTGGGACGCCACCCTCTTCGTGGCCGGCAAAAACCTCACCGACGAGACCTATATCTCCTCACGCGCCCCTCGCGGTATCCAACCCGGCGCCCCCCGCCAGGTCTTCGTTGGCATCAGCGGCGGTATCTAACACCTCCCCCCCAACGATCGACCCGTAAGTCCGGGCCACGCCTCATGATTGATCACATCTTGCGTTTGCACTGGTTTTGTTGGCCCGAGAACAGGGAACCTTGGTGCGATGCCATCCCTGGCATCGTCGTCGCAATACCCCGCCATCACCGGCGA
>SLPW01000361.1 GCA_007131755.1 Myxococcales bacterium
TTGGGCATTCCCGTGGCCAACTCGGCGGTGCTGGCGGCAGTCATGGCGCAAACCATTCCGGCCGCCAGGAAGGACAAGATCGCCGAGGGGCCGGTCAACTCGAGGGCCCGACTGGCCAACAAAAAGATTCCGGCACCGATCATGGTGCCGACCCCGATGGTCAGGGCGTCCCAGAATCCGAGTTCTCTGCGAAGGTCTTTTTCCGCGATGGTGCTACTCCTTTTCGTGGGCATCGAAAACGGTTCAAAAGCCCCAAGGGGACGTTCAGTTTCCGGTGAGCGAGCGTCGGCGTCAATACTTCATCAGTCGACATTTGTCAGGCGGCGAAGCTTTCATCACAATGCAGTCCGAAGTATATCGATGCTTCCGGCTCCTGGTACCCGTGGGATTTTGAAAATGGACGTGGTGATGAACAGTGATTGGACGAGTGTGATGCGCCTGTGGGCGGTGGTGGTGGTGATGTGTTTCGCCTTCGCCGGCTGCGCCGAGGGGGGACTCGAACAAGATCCGATCGGGTTGTCCGACGTCGGGGGAAATGGTGATCTCGATGTCGAAGACGACACCGACGCAGATGGAGGAGGGCAAGATCCGGATGGCGGGGAGCCCGATGAGGTGGGACCGGGGCCCGACGATGCGGGAGACGAGGATGCCGACGGCGGCGACCCCGACGGTGGGGATCCGGATACGGATCCGCCCGTCGAGGAATGCTTCGGCGATGGCGATTGCCCGATGGGGGAGATCTGCCATTACCAGGATCAGATCTGCGTGGAGCCCTGCACGGATCACGAGGACTGCGATACCGGAGCCTGTGAAGTGGAATCCGGTCAATGTGCGGCATGTACCACGGATGGGCACTGTGAAGACGGGGTCTGTGATATGCAGCAGGACAAAGAGGGAGAATTTCCGATCTGTCGAACCTGCCTGCACGACAACGACTGCGACGAAGGACTGGTGTGCAATGACGACTTCGAATGTGTGGAGTGCGTCGACGACAGCTCCTGCCCCGGGGCTCAGACTCCCTTTTGCGACCTGGCAACCGAGACCTGCGTGCGCTGCGCCCAAGATGACCACTGCTCCGGAGGCGACGTCTGCGATACGGAGGTCAACGAGTGCGTCACCTGTATTACCGGCGATGATTGCGACGAGCCGATCTGTCACGAGGGACAATGTGTGCAGTGTCTGGAAAATTCGGATTGCCCGGGAGATCACGAATGCGACGACGGTGTTTGCGCGGGATGTCAGGATAATGACGATTGTCCCGGAGGAGTATGCCGAACATCCGATAAGGTCTGCGTAACCTGCCTTACCCACGCCGACTGCGGCGACGGCAGGATGTGCGACTCCGATACCAACGAATGCCGCTATTGTCTGGAAAATTCCGATTGCGATGCAGCAGAGGTCTGTGTGGAGGAGGGCGACCACTTCTGTGCGGAATGTCAATTCGACTGGCAATGCCCCGGCAGTGAGTACTGTACGGACAACAACCGCTGTGTGGAGTGTCAGTCCAACTCCGATTGTCCCAACGTCTGTGATCCGGACGGTCAATGTGTGCAATGCACCAATAGCGGGCATTGTCCTGCAGGCCATCAGTGCAACACCAACAATCTCTGCGTGGAGTGCGTCCAGGACTCCAACTGCTCCTCCGGTGAGGTCTGTCACAACGAACAATGCGTCGACGCAGGCACCGCGCAATGTTCATCCGACGAAGAGTGTCCCTCGGGAAGTTGCGATTCCTTTTTCGGAGCCTGTGAGTGCGAGCCCTTTGGTGGAGAGTGTGACAGCGGTCAGTCGTGTACAGTGTACTTCATCCCCCCGACGGCGGTCTGCGAGTTTTGAGCCGTGGCATGCTCGTTTCCTCACCGACCCATATGACGTCGCGGCCGCTGGGGATTATATTTTAGATGCGCCCGGGCACATCCTTTAGACGTGGGGGGGAGTATGAATCGTCGTTGGGCAACGCGGGTGGGCCGGTGGATCTGGCCCTGGTCGGTGGTCCTGTGCGCTGTGGGGTTCTTTTTCGTCGCCCTGCTGCTTGCGGCTAACGGGGTGAGTACGCAGGTGAGCGAGGAGGATCGTCAGGTCATCACCGAATTGGGTGTGGACGACCACTGTATCGGGGTGCATTCCTACGGCGATGAGCTGGAGTGCGTGGAGGCCGTGCAGTCGGCGATCTTCGAGCGCTATCCCGACGTAAGCGACGCCTTCGTCAGGGGAGTGACGGGCCACCGGGTGACGGACTACGACGAGCGGGGCTACGGAAGCTGCTACGATCGGGCGAAGCTCATCGAGCAAACTCTTCGCCACTACGGCTTCGAGGTGCGCAGGGTGGCCCTGTACGAGGGCCAGGATTCGCCGTTGGGGTATGTCAGGCCCGGGATTCGCAGTCACGCCCTGTCGGAGGTAAGGACTTCGAAGGGATGGCTGGTCGTGGAGTCCATCGAGCCCTTTATGGGGGTCGACGAGCAGGGCATGCCCCATTCCGTGGCCGATATTCGCCGGGGATTGAGAGCTGGTGAGGTGGACGACGAGACCTTCGCAGCCGCCATTCCCGAAGACTTCTTCGACGGGGAATTCGTCTATGTCTACGGGGTGTATTCGCGACACGGATATTTCTTCGAGCCTCATATTCCAGTGCCCGAGGTGGATTGGGGGAGGTTCTGGGATAATTTCGGGCGGTGATTTCGCGAGGTAGTCGACGCGTGTCGATGACCCGCGTTAGGCCAAAGCATCATCAGGACCAGGATATATAGGGGCATCATGGGTACCCGGTAGCGTGACAGGGTTCCCAGGTTGGTGGTGGAGAGGCCGACGCCGAGGCCGAATAAGAGGGTGAAGACCACGCAGAAGACGAGGATGGGAGAGCCCCGTATCAGGCTCCAGCACTGGCGAAGCCCGCGTACGCGCAGGATCTGAATCCACAATACCAGGACCACCGTCATCTCCAGGCCGTTGATGACGGCCACGGCGTTGTGGGCCTCGAAGATGAAAGGGCGAAAAAGGGAAGCCGTAAGAGCTACAGGGCTGAAGGCGAGCTGTCCGGCGAGGCTCGTCTCCTCGGGGTTTCCGATGCCGTAGTAGGAGCCACCGCCGGCTCCTTCGCCGGCGGCCTGCATCTGGGCCGTCTCCTCGCCGAGGGCGTCGATGGAGTATTGGGGAAAGAGTTGGCCCAGCCCCAGAAGTCCGCCGATGGCGATGATGGAAGCGCCGACGAGGTAGAGGGGTTTGGTGGCGATGGCCACGGACCCCGTGGTGGCCAGGGAGTGATGCCAGAACCACCAGACTCCGGCACCGATGGCCATGGGAAATAGGATATATGCCTTGGATACGGAGACAACTACGGCGCCGACGAAGATCCACAGTGCGGCGCCGATGCGATTGTCGTCGACGATCCAGCGGTGAAATCCCCAGATCATCCAACCCATACCGCCGATGGCCACCGCCTCCTTGACCACTCCGCTGGTCCAGAAGACCGCAGAGGGGACCAGGAGCAGGGCGATGAGATAGCGCGAGCGATAGTCATCGGAGAAATGATGACGGATGGCGGCGTACATCATCAATTTTCCGCTGAAGGCGATGAGGGCGAAGAACATCCCCGTGCCGTATTCGGCCGATCCGTTGAGCACCATCATAAACGCCGTCATGCCGATGAGGCTCGTCGTCGACGATCCCTCCTGGGTATACAGGCGCATGGGGATGTCGGCGTCGAGTTGGAGGATGAGGAGCACGACCTCGGGGCCCCATCGAAGGGGGTCGCGGCGGATATATTCGCCGAGAGCGTCGCCGTAGGAGTAGTAGACCTCGATGTCGCCGCCGCCGAGGACGTTGTAGGTCAGCCAGATGAGGACGAAGGCGCTGACGACGTGGGCAGCGAAGGAAGCCCAAACCCAGGAGCGGTCCTGCTTCGGGATGCGGATCTGGAAGAGGGAGAGCAAGACGAGCCCGACGACTATCCAGGCCGTGGTGGCGACGACCTCGTTCATAGATCTGCCCCCCGGTGGCGATGGGTCTTCGAAAAGGATCGGGATCAAAGGCTAGACACGTGCAAGTGTCGTGCAAATGGGATCGGGGTTGCGCGATGGCGTGCAGGTGATTACCTACGAGGACGCCACAGGAGTATAGAGACGACGTCCCAAAAAGAGAGAATACGATGCCTGAAGAACGCGCTCAGAAA
>SLPW01000023.1 GCA_007131755.1 Myxococcales bacterium
GCCATCTCCGGATAGGCCAGATACCCGTGCTCCGTCCACTGGCTGCTATTGGAGGTGTCGAAGATGACGGTGATCACCGGCGGCTGGGGGATGAGCCCGTCGTTACTGGATTGGGTCTGCGCAAAGCGCGGCGCCACCATCGCCACCAGCCCCAGACTGGCCACAAGCCCCACCACCCACCATCGACGTCGCTTCGACTCATTTTGTGTCGCATCCATCGAAATCACCTCTTGCACATGTCGCGAGAGCCGCTATTGGTCTCGCCATCGATTCGAAATCGTCTGTATTCTTCGCGCCTTACGCTCAGCCACATTCGATGGGACCGATCATCGTCCGCGCCGCGTTGCGGGCCAGAGATTGCATCTGGCGAACTCGCTCCTCTTCTGACGCCTGCCTGCCCACAAGTTGGCTCTTCGAGCCCACGGTGACGATGATGAAGCAGAATTCATCGCCGAAACCCTCCGCCCGCGGACCCATCACCGGATCGCGGACGATATAGTCGTAATTGATGCTTCTTCCCGGATGATTGGCGTAGTAGGCCTCGACGGAATCGAACCCACCTCCGTCGAGTAACAACTCTTCGTCTTCGTGTCCCGAAAGCTGCAGCTCCCCGGGCTCGGGCTGATTCGAAAAGACAATAAACCCTCCTCTTCGAAGCCTGCCGTACTCGTCGCCCAGCGCGCTCACTCCGCTCTGGTAGCCGTGGTCCTCTGCCAATCCGTCTCCTTGCAGCACAGCATTCACCGACGCCGCCCGCTGCCCACTTCGCATCACCCCCAGGCTATTGACGGCGTTGGACACCGACTTCGCCTGCACCTGAAGGCGGTGCATCCCGGAGACAGAGCTCGTATCCGAAACCGACCGCAGGGCCACCAGCGCCATCGACGACAGCACCAACATCACCAGCAACGCCAATACCAGCGCTGCTCCCCGCTCGGTTGCGATGTCCTTTGTCTTCATCATCCTTCAGCCTCAGTTCATCAGTTCAATAGACGTCCCGTCATATTCGACAACTCCACTCCTGCCTGCACGGTCACCACCGACGCTGCCCCTTCGGCTTCGGGATAGATCGCATAGGTCTGCATCTGGCCTCCCTGCGACTCGAATCCGGGATCGCTCCCCGGAAGATCATAATGAGGTCGATTGGCATTTTCTCGCTCCGTTCGTGTCGACAGCCTCACATGAGCAAAATGGGCCCGCTGGGGATTGGAACCGGTCGCACTGTCGGTGACACAGGTTCCGGCGTCGCTCTGCACCACGTCCCAGTGATCGTGCCAGCTCACCGAATCCAATTGTGCCCCACCGGTCATCCCCGGCGTCGCACAATCAAACCAGACCCTGAAATCCACCACGTTCTCGGCGATGATCATCGGCGCCCCCCTCGAATACGATCTCAGATTATTGGCACTCAACGACCCGGCGTTCGCCGCCACCAGTCCGGCATCGACCCGCTGACGGACCAATTGCAGATTTCGCGGATCGTCGGTGGCCGGACGCACATGATACCAATAGGCGTCAATCAGGGCGCCGTCAAAACTGACGTCGTCGGCCACGGCGCGATGAAAGCCCACGCCCTCCGGGTTCTGATCGGACCACACCAGGTCGGAGTCGCTGATCTCCAGTCCCAGCTCCAATCCGTCGAACCCATCGTCTGGGGGACGTCCGGCCCCCCGGTTTCCGCTGGTAGAGAAGTTTGCTCCGTTGAGGGCCATAAACTGTGAGATTCCATCGGTGCCGGTGACCCGAAAGACCCGTTCTGAGATATCGCCTGCCAGATCGCCCAACTGGGAGTCCGAAAGGCCCAGGTGGTCCTGAGCATTGACCCCGTTGATCACCGATACGTTGAAGGGATCGTAGCCCAACAACCTGGCCGTCCCTCGCTCCGTTGGCTCCACGATCATTTCATCCACTGGATTATCGGCCTGCTGCTCGCGGCCAGCCGGAAAGCTGACGTAAAAACTCGCCGGCATATCATAAGCCCCCATCACCACCACTCCGCTGAAGCCGGACATCGGATTGGCCGCCTCCAACTCCGCCAGCTCGTCGTCATCGCCCAGATCCGACGTCGACTGGCCCTGCCATCCGTCGTAGCCCATCACCCCCTGGATGAGCAGCCCCGAATTCATCACCACCCAGGGGTCAATCTCTGAATTCGGCGTCGCCTGGGCTCCCGCCGCCTCCAGTCCCGTGCGCACGTGATCGAGCCCGAAGCGAGCCTGATCGAGGGCATCGCTTCGCTCCTCCACCTCCATCAGTGCATCGGAGGTGCGCGCGAACATCGCATAGATCAGTGCCGTCAAGATCCCCACCAGCACCATGGCGATCATCATCTCCACCAGTGTAAACCCCCGCGCTCCCGGCCGACGCCACAAAGCTCGCATCCCGTTCATCACCTCTCCTCGTCGCCCGAGCGCCTTCATTGGA
Organism: Myxococcales bacterium; assembly: GCA_007131755.1. Taxonomy (GTDB): domain Bacteria; phylum Myxococcota_A; class Bradymonadia; order Bradymonadales; family Bradymonadaceae; genus SLJM01. The sequence continues at coordinate 2,425 of SLPW01000023.1, forward strand.
TTCACCTCGCGATCCGCCATCAAATCCCCCCCCGGTTCTGCGCTCCCACTCCCATACTCAAATGGGTCACTCGCAACCCGAGCAACTCCAACTGCTCCCTATTTCCGCTGTCCAGGCTATTGAGAATCTGAGCGTCGTCGCAGGTGCCCGCATCGCCCTGACCCGCCCCCGTAAAGTGAGCGTTTGCTCCCGGATATACCACGGCGATCCCCACCCGGGCGTAGTCGGGAGTTCCCGTCAACCCTCCATCTCCATCGTCTTCCAGCGCCTCCCCGCTGGCGCTGATCAACTCCCCGGCCACGTACACACAATAGCGCCGGGCACCGTCGTCCGTTCCTCCCGGGTTCAATCGCTGGGTCATCGGCGTCTCCCATCCCGCCGGCAACACCCACTGGCCCAGATTCGACTGTGACAGCGCCGCCTCCAACAGCCCCTCCGACCCCACATCGAAGGCCCCGGTGGGACTTGCTCCCATCTGATCCATCTCCATTCCCTGCGCTTCGGCACGGATCATCTGCTCCACCGTACGCGCCACCTCCGTCGAACCCGTCAGCTCCCTGGCCGACGTATACCCGGCCAACGCCGTATATTGCATCGCCATCGTCGCCAGAATCCCGATCGCCAAGATCACCATGGCAATCAACAACTCCACCAAGGAGTATCCCCTCTCCCCGTTCGTCGGCCGCTTCGTCCACATCATCATCGGATCACCCTGACTTGTCCGCCATACGCCACGTGAATCATCGAAAATTTGTACAGCTCCCGCTGGGCTACGTGGTCCTCATTACAATACCCGAAATTGCCGCTGCCGTCGGGATCGAAGATCGGGATCAGCAAATTCATATCCTCACAATCGCTATTTGCTCCGGACTCCAACGGCCGACCCACCGGATCCAACACCCTGCCCGTCGGCGAGATACACACATCCGTAATATCCGGATCCGGCGTTTGAATCGCCACCGACTCCACCCCTCGATTTTCGGGACGAATATCGAAGAGCGTATTCTGAGAATTGGGCCCCTGGTTGTCGGCCAGCGAGCATGTGGGGGCATCCCAATCTCCTCCCGTCCCGGGCTCGTAAAATACGATCTGGTTGTTCTGGAATCGCACGAAGACGGCCTGGCCGTTTCGCATCGCATGGGAGCGGGACTGCAAAAAGGCGTTGCCCACGTCGCGATTGAGTTGATTGAGCCGATTTCGCTCCATCGACGACGTCAATGTCGGCGCCGCCAGGGCTGCCAGCAAGCCAATGATCACGACCACGATCAAAAGCTCTACCAAAGAAAACCCTCGTTGGGCGCATGGTACTGACCACTTTGGCATTTTCATTTTATCCATGGATTCACTCGTCGTCGCTAGCTAAGTGCCCGCGCTTGTGGATGCAATAATCAATCCAATACATCATTTATCACTGCTCCTCTCTTGTCGCCCTTTCTCAATCCCTCCCCGTAGCGCTGTCGCTTCTCGATCTCCACTTCCCGCTCTTTCTGGCTCGGAGTCGACGCAACTTCCCGGCTTGTATCGATCTGTGAAAACTTTTCATACCTTCGAAGTTTTTGCATACGACCCCCCGCAATCCGCGTCAGCGGCGATGTAGAGCGCCTCGGTCCGAAGTTGGTAGTACGCCGTGAGGAGAAGTTGATGGTAGTGGCTGCAATGGCGAGGGCGGCCTGGGCAAGGCGCAAAGCGCAGACGATACCTAAGCGAAAGCGGTATCGTCGAGCATTTGCAACGCAGATCCAGGTCGTTCTCGACGCTTAAGACGCACCATCAACTTGTGCTCACGGCGTTATAGTACCTTTGCGAAGACTACTGATATAACAGTAGTCTCGTCATGAGCCGGCGTCGGCCCATCATTATCTTCTCGCTGTACGATCGATGACATCTCTTCTCCCATCCACACAGACCACCGCTGTTGTGTCCCTTCTTCTGGGACCACTGATCTTTGTAGCGACTCTGGCACCTCAATTTGCGCTGGTCCCCGCCCACGCCGAGGCCACGACCTACCAGATCCAGACCCGCACCGCCGCCCGGGCCACTCAACATCTTCGCTCCGATACCACTCTGGCCACCCCACGGGTCTTCTCCCAATCCCTGACGCTGTCCGCCTACGACCTGCGCGACAACCAGAGTGGTGATCTCAACGCCCGCGTTCGCCTACGCTACGCCACCGACCTCGGACTGGCCCGCGAACTCCAGCAGGATCCGCGCTTTGACGCCCGCTGGAATGACCTGAGCCTGGATCTGGCCTACCTGCAGTGGCAGCCCTTTGACGCACTGCAGATGAGCGCCGGTCGCCAGTGGCATTATAGCCCGCTTGGGATGACAGACTTCGACGGGCTCTCTGTTGCCTGGACCGACACCGGCGGGACGACGCGCCCCTTTGTACGCCTCGCCGCCGGTCGCGACGTCCAGCGAGGCCTGACCCCCTGGGATCCCGGCGCCTGGGACGTCCAGGGGCTGCCCCCCAACGAGTCGGCCGTCACCGACGATCCCTGGCACTGGATGGCCGCCGCCTCCACGGGCGTCGACTTCGCCGACCGCCGCCACCGCGCCGAAATCGCCTCTCGCCACCACCGGCGTCCCCTCGCCGAGGGCACAGGCGGCGCCACCACACATCATCTGGGCGCCACGGCCACTACCACTCCCGTCGACTCCCTGACGCTGACCACCACCGCTTCCGTCCACACCATGACCACCGGTCTGGACCGCGCGCGCCTCGACGCCGCCTACCGCGTCGGCCAGGGCGTCGTCTCCGTCGGCGTCGACCACCGCCGACCGGTCTTCGCTCCCTCCTCCATCTTCAACCTCTTCGGCGCCCAGCCCAGTCGTGCCACCTATGCCACCTGGCGCCGCCCCTTTACCTCCATTGCCTCCGCCTTCGAATTGCGTGCCTGGAACCGCACCTATTTCGACGACGATGCCTCCTTCTTCTCCGCCGGCGACGAACAGGCCATCGGTGGCGCTGTCGCCGGCCATCACCGCCTTCGTCTTCGGATCCCCGTCGACTACTCCTGGCAGATCAGCGCCCAGACCCTGACCGGAAGCTCCGGCGGCGATCAATATTTGGGCACTTCCCGATTGCGCGTACCGGGCCCTATGGACGGGCTCTTTCTCACGGGGCGAACGACGCTCTTGTGGGCTGTTGCCGACCACCACCGCCGACCGGACGGACTGGCCGCCTCCGCCTCTCTGGGCGCCGAATTCGACCTCGCCGACATCGGCCAACTCTCTCTGACCCTGGAGAGCCGCTCCGGTCCTCGAACCCCGGCGAATACCGCCGCCTTCGCCCTCTTTGAATTGGAGTCCTGGCGATGAATTTTTTTCGCGCCGCCCCCAGATCACCATCCATCCCATGGGTCGCATTGGCCACCCTTCTCATTATCGTCGTCATCGGCGCATGCCAGCAGGGCTCACCACCGCCAGCCCCGGGGAGCTGGTCCGGAGAGTCTTCCTCCCAGGTGCGCCTCGACGACACCCAGATGCCCGCCGACCACACCGTGGACTGGATGCGCCGCCACGGCGCGATGGCCATGGCGCAGGGAAACGACTGCGCCGTCTGCCATGGCGAGAGCGACTGCATCGAATGTCACGTCGAATCTCTGGACACGGCCTACGCCGTTCATCCCCCCAATTACGCCGTCGTCCACGCCACGGACGCCCGCCAGGGCTTGATGGACTGCACCTCCTGCCACCGACTGGACAGCTTCTGTGAGACCTGTCATATCGAGGCCGGCGTCGCCCCGGATTTTGAGCATATGCCGCCCTTCGCCGCGGAATTTCACCCTCCAGACTGGCTCGACCCCATGGCCCCCGTCAATCACGGCACCATGGCCCGGCGCGATATCAACGACTGCGCCAGTTGCCACATCGAACAGGACTGCGTCTCCTGCCACCGCGGCATCAACCCACATCCTCCGGAATTTCATCTGCACTGCGATCGCTACCTACAGACCGATCCCACGCCCTGCGCACAATGCCATATCGAGAGCGTCGATCAGTTGCAGATGTTGTGTTTGTGAGTTCGCTCGTTGAACTACACTCGCTGGTAGTTTCGCTCGGCTTCGCCTCGCTTGTAGTTACGCTCCCTTCGGTCGCTTGTCGTTGGTAGTTTCGCTCGGCTTCGCCTCGCTAGTAGTTGGTAGTTGGTAGTTGGTAGTTGGTAGATAGCTAACCACAAGTGACGCGCAGCGAACGCAACCACAAGTGAGCGCAGCGAACGCAACTACAAGTGAGCACAGCGAACGCAACCACAAGTGAGCACAGCGAACGTAACCACCCGTGAACGAAGCGAACACATCCTACCCCGACCGTCGCTCTGCCACCCTGGCCATGGCCCTGCTCTGTGTGGTGGTCTCCTTTGCCGTGGTCAACGGCAATATGGTCAACGTCGCTCTTCCCTTCATCGGCCGAGACTTCGGCGTCACCGAGGGTACCTACGGGTGGATCGTCACCGGCTTCTCTTTGACCTTCGGCATCTTCAACGCCGTTCATGGTCGGCTGGTCAATCGCATCGGACTTCGCCGACTATACGCCTTCGGAGTCGCCGTCATGGGGGTGAGCGCCCTGCTTCTGGCAGTGGCCCCCACCATCGAATCGGCCATCGCTCTACGCGTCGTCCAAGGGGCCGGAAGCGCAGCCATCCCCGCCCTGGGCACGGTGATCGTCGCCCGCCTCTTTCCCCCGGATCGGCGCGGCGCGGCCATGGGGTGGCTTCTGGCCTGCGTCGGCGTCGCCGCCAGCATCGGCCCCTTTTTGGGAGGCCTCCTGGTCGAGATCGGCGGGTGGCGGCTCGTCTTCGGCGTCACCTCCGCCGTCCTCGTCGCCATCCCCGCCGTCTTCTGGCTTCTGCCGGCCTCGCTGGACGAACGCACCGAACAGCCCTTCGACCTCCCGGGGGCCATCCTTTTGGCCATCGGAGTCAGCTCCCTTCTCTATTCTTTCAGCATTCTGGAGCGCCGGGGGCCGGAGCTCGAATTCGTCGGCCTCCTCGTCGTGGGTGTCCTCAGCCTCGCCATCTTCGTTCGCCACATCCGCCGGGTCGACGATCCCTTCACGGAGCCCGAACTCTTCGCCGACCTTCGATACGTCCTCGGCGTCAGCGTCGCCTTTTTGGCCAACGCCACTCGCTTCGGAACGGTCGTCCTCGTCCCCGTCTTTCTCGTCGAGGTCAACCAGGTCTCTCCCCTCGTGGTGGGCCTCGTCTTGCTTCCGGGCGCCCTCTTCGTCGCCGTCGTCTCCCCCATCAGCGGCCGCATCGGTGACGCCGTCGGCGCCCGCCGACCCGCTGTCATCGGCGTCCTCCTCATCATCGCCGGCAATATCGTCACCGCTCTGACCGCCGGCGCACACCCCATCGGCCCCACCATCGGCATGGGGCTATACGGCCTGGGCTTTGCCTTCATCCAGAGTCCCCTGGTCAGCGCCACCTCTCAGATCCTTCCCCGGCGCCACTCCGGCACCGGCATGGGCATCTTCATGATGATCTACTTTCTCGGCGGCGCCTTCGGCGTCGCCCTGAGCGTCACCGCCGTCGAATTGCAGGCGTCAAACGCCGCCGGCTGGTTCGGCCTCACCACAGGCCCCGGCGCCCCCTACTCCAACGCCATCTTCACCCTCACCGCTCTGGCCGTCGTCGCCCTCGTGCTTACCCCCGGCCTTCCCGGGGCGCGGCCCCGACCGCCGGATCGCTAGCGATCCTGCGCACACCAACCCCCTCACAGTGTGATCGGCGGTGATCGGTCACCGCCCTTCTGGCCCCGGCCCGCGCCCTCGCCCAGGCCCGAAGTTTAAGTTCGATAGTGCTGTGCACGTCGAAAGCATTCGTGACCTTGGGCTGAGCCGAAATGGTGGGCCGACATAGCCAGCAAACCAAATGGGCGGGCCAGGGACGGGACATGGGCCAGGGCCAGGGCGTGGAACCGGCCGTTTAGGGTTGTGTAACCGACTACCGGTGATCACACAGACCCCCTCAATCAACTGGAACCACCCTTCCATCCATGCTAAATGACTCAGTGGTGCTCATCCGCCCTGCACACAGGACTTTTTCCGGATCCGAAGCCATGCAACTCAACTTTCGCTTCGCCCCCTTTGCCCTCGCTATTTTCGCCATCGCCGGCCTCGTCGCCTGCTCCTCCACCCCGGATCCCACGCCAGACGAGTTGCCTCTGGATCTGGGGTCAGCCGAGGAGTTGCTGCAATCCGATGACGTTCTCCTGGCCGGTCGCGTCGATCTCGACGAGCTCGGCGATCTGGGGCCCCTGTTAGCGCTGGCCGCCGACGCCGTGGAGCAACCGCTGATCGGCGAACTCGCCAGCGCCGCCGACGATCCGCTGACCCACCTGGAACAGACCTATAATCTGCCGGGCACTCTCTCCGCTCTGGATTCGAATCGCCCCCTCTATGTCATGGTCACAGACCAGGGAAATCAGGACTTCTTGAGAGCCACGTCATTGGGTCTACCCACGGACCTCGACGAGTGGCCGTCCTACGTCAACGTCCGCCTGCTGGTGCCCACGGACACCCCGGACGTTCTGATCACGGAGCTGGGCCCCTGGCTCGACGGCCTCGCCAACGCCGACGTCATCGGCGCCCATCGACTCTTCGACGAATCCGGTTTTGTCCGCGCCGAGCTGGCCCTCCCCTATATCGGAGCCGGCACCACCCGCGGCGGCGTCGACCCCGACGGCTGGATCGAAGGCCTCGAGCTCGATGAGGTCCGCCCTCCGGCGCAGGCCGATCTTCGACCCACGCCGGCCTTTGAAGCCCTGATAGAGGGCGACGCTCCCCTGGGCGTATGGGCGCCGGTAGACACGGTGACCGCCCTTGCGACCTACGAGATCCTGGAGCTCTTCGCCCGCGACTACCGCCGCATGTCGGAGTCCGGACAGCCGCGCTTCTTCTTGCAAGGCGTCGCCCGTCTGGCAGCACCTTCCGTCGCCGACGATCCTCTCAGCGCGGAGACCGAGGACTTCTCCCTGACCGTCTCCTCCGACGAAGGAGCCCTCCTCGTCGACTTCCACGCCACCCGCACCGCGCAGGGTCAGCGGGTACGTCAACAGAGATCCCAAACGCTGGACCTGCCCGCGCTCACCGATGTCGACGGCTTCCTTCATCTGAGCGCACAGGCCGATCTGGCCGCCATCGGCGACACGGTCCTTCGCCCCCATTGGACGACCCTCGACGACCCCTCCGACTTCGCCAGTCCCGACTTCGATCCCATGGCCGACTCGGCGCTTCCCTTTACGGACGACGTCTCGGGCCTGTTGTTGACGTCCATGGCCCTACAATACCCCTGGACCGCCCTGAGCATCGCCGGTGAATCGGTGGGGTTCATTCCCCTTCCCCAGGCCATCCGGGCCCACCTCTTCGACGGCGGCGCCTCGGCATTTATCCCCGCCGGCGTTGCCCTGGCGGCCCTCTTCGACGACGGCCCCGGAACCCGCCAGGCCGTCGAGATGCTGCTGGCCCAGGGAGAAGAATTCATCCCCGGTATGCTGGACGCCGAGATCGTCGTCCGCAGTGACGAGCGCTTCGAACTGCACGCCGCCCTCGGCGCCTCGCTCTCCGAGACCTTCGGCATCTCCGCCGCCGCCGAGCCGGTGGAGGGACAGCAACTGTCCATCGATCTGTCCGCCCTTCAACAAACCCTGCCCGGTTTTCTCACCGCCGAAGACGCCGACGCCTTCGGCCACGTCCACCTTCGCGGACATTCGAGCGATCATTTCGTCGCCCAGCGGCTCACCATCGGCGCCGCCGAACCCGTCGCTGCCTCTCCCATCGAGTCCCGACTCAACGCCCTGACCGCCCCCACCGATCGCTGCCGCACCGAGCTCGCCGCCCTGGCCACCAAACACCTCGCCGATCTGCGCACCGCCCCCACCGAACACGTCTCTCGATGGGCTGACGCGCTCCAACAACAGGCCACCCAATGCCTCGGCGCCGACCACCCCGACATGGCGCTCATCGAAGAGCGCATCGACGTGGCCAGACAACTGGCCGACCAGATTCCCTGAGCCTGCCCGCCAATTCCCCACGTCATTTGACCTCTCCGCGTCGGTGAATAGCTTCTTCCGGCGACGTAAAACACACCGGTCCCTGGACCGCAACTCGATCTGCCTCCCCTTGCCGGATCATTCACGCTCTACAACTGAGGTTCTTACCATGACGTACGACATCTTCTTGACCCGGGTGATGCATCGCACCGGAATCGACGACCGTGCCCTGGCACAGGAATTGACCCACCACGTCGTCGAGCGCCTCGCTCACTGTATCGAAGACGACGATGCACAATTGCTCGCCGAGAACCTTCCCAATCCCCTCGGTGAGCTCTTGGTTCATCACGCCGGCGAAGAGATCTGCGATCTCGATGCCCTGTATCACTCCGTAGCGGAGCGTCTGTCCGTCGACCTGTCCTTCGGTCTCGAATTCACCCAGGTGGTCTTCCAGATCATAGGAGAAACGGTGGGACTCGAAGGGCGTCAGCTTCTGCAAAACAGGCTTCCCCAACCCTGGCATCCCTATTTCGAACCTCGTCGCACTCCCCTGTCTCCCCCCGGACGTCACCGCCACGACCGTCGCACCCTCGCCAGCGCCCAGCCCGGAAGCTCTCGCCCCTTGAGCGAGGCCATGCCCGGCCACCGCAACTCCATCGCCCGCAGCGACCATCCCCAACTGGGCAGCAAATTGTCCACCAGCCACGGCAAGCCCCAGCGCCGCACCCTCGCCAGCGGTCGCCCCGGCAGCTCCCGCCCCCTCAGCGAAGGTTGATGGGAATACCATTTCGGTGATAGCTCATTGAAGGCAGCCCCTCCCCTAGCCGGGCACCCGCGATAGCGGGTCGCGGGGAGGTGGCCGAGGGTGCCGTTCTACCCGAGGTCGGAGGGGCCCAACAACCACTACCCACACCCCGAATCCACCAATGCCTTCACGCCTGACCCCCATCACCGTCGTCGCCCTCTTCGCCATCGGCTGCTCCTCGTCCCCCGCCGTCGACGACCCCGACGCACCACCGGCGGAGCTGCCCGACGAATTTAAAGACGTCGAGGCCGACGCCACCGATGAGGAAGACGGCGACTATGTGGTTCAATTTCGCGACCGCCACATCGATCTATATCCCTACGTCCAGGGCTTCCCCTACAGCTCGTTGATGCCCGTGTTGGAAGCGGAGTACATGCTCTACTTCGAGACCACTCCCGACGGAATGTGGCTTCGCCACGTCGAACTCGACGCCGACGGCGACGATGTCGAGCTCACGGAGGGACGGCTCGTCAACGACGTCGACTGGGCGACCCGCAGCTTTCGCCGCGGAATCTACAATCGCCACCTGGATCGCTTCTTCTTCATGGGCGACGAGCAAAACGACGAGTATTTCAACGTCTACTCCCTGGATGTGGACAGCGGTAAGATGGAGCTCCACACCGACGTGGACTATATCTATGGCTACGGCTTCTCCGACGACCACCGCAAGATGGGCTACGTCGTCCGCCAAGGAGAATCGGAGCCCTTCAATAGTTGCCTCCACGTGCGCGATCTCGACAGCGGCGACGACCAGGAAATCTGGTGCGACGAAGGCGGCGAAGACCGCCTGACCTGGACGGCCATCGACTTCTCCGATGACGCAGACTCCCTGGTGGTGCGCATGCAGCACGACCTGGACCGAAACCGCACCAATATCGGCCGCTTCGATCTCAACGACCCCGGCCCGCCGCAACTTCTCCTCGAGCGCGGCCTACGACATCTGACCCTCTCGCCAGTCTCCGACACCTACGATGGCGAGCGCCTGCTCTTCATCTCCGCCAAACGGGGCATCAACGACTTTTATCGACTCGATGTCGAAGAGGGCGACTTCGAACGAATCACAGAACTAGAACAGGACATCACCTTCGCAACCATCCTCGAAAAAGAGGACAAGCCCCCACTTTTGCTCACCCTGTTGACTCTTCCCTACGGCACGATCGTCGAGGTGCGTGATCCCGACGACGGCGAACTTCTGTGGTCCGAGCTTCGCTCAGACCGCATCAGCCTTCGCGACGACCACAAAGGGCGAGCGGTCTTCGTCAATAACGGTGTCGCCAATCCCTTCACCATGGAATTTGCCGATCTTCATCTCCACGAGGGATTTCCCTCCGACGCCGACGACGAATCTGCCGTCTCCCTTGACGTTCGCCAGGTCGCTTCCATCTCCGAAGAGCTGGCCGAGACTCTTGTCCAATGTGAGGTGGAGCGCGTCGAATTTCCCACCTTCGACGAAGTCGATGGTGAAACGCGCATGATCCACGCCTACCTCTACGAGCCCGTCGATCCGCCCGCCGACGATGCGCGCCTGGCACGAGTAACCGCCTTTTACGGCGGCAACAACGTCTTCAACTTCGGCCACCACATCATGTGCGCCGCCGGGATCACCACCTTCAGTCCCGCTCCCCGCGGCTCTCGTGGCTTCGGCGCCGAATTTGCCGCCCTCAACGACGGCGATCTCGGCGGCGATGATATCATCGACCTCTTCTACGCAGCCCGCTGGCTGGAGGCCAACCTCGATCTTCGGCCCTGGCAGATCGGCGTCTACGGCGGCAGCCACGGCGGCTACGCGACCATGCGCGCCCTGACTTTTCCTCCCGAGACCAACGAACGCGACGAATCCTACGACTTCGGCTTCGGCATGAGCCACGCCGGAATCAGCGACCTGCTCCACTTCTACGACACCAGCAATATCCCCGACTGGCTCGTCCTCCTCGCCGGCGACCCCGAAACCGAGCCTGACCGCCTGCGCGAGCGCTCTCCCCTGACTCATGTGGATCGGCTAGGGGCTCCCCTGCTCCTGACCCACGGATCCCAGGACCGCCGAGTCCCCGTCGACGAGAGCCGCCGCTTCTTTGAGGCAGCCTCCGAATATGGACTCCCTGTAGTCTACGAGGAGTTCGACGGACAGGGCCACGGCATCGTCGGCCTCGAAAATCGACTGCGCTTCTACCGCGCCACCTTCGACTTCCTCGAAGACCACGTGCTGCCCCGTGTGACCGACCGAAATTAGCCCTCCCTATCAGCGGCTGGCTAGAGCGTCTCCGCTACCGAACACGGCCCCTGCGCGGTTCAGCCCGCAGGGGTCTCTTTCCTTCGGCGCAATGCCACGAGGCCTTCGGCCCGCCATGGGCGTCGGGTTTCCGACACACCCGACCCATTCGTCGTCACGGCATCCCCATCTCCTTTCGAATCACCTTGATGATATCCTGCTGTCGATCCGCCGAAATCCCGAACCCCTTCACCAGATACTTCAGTAGCAACCGCTCATTCTCCACGATCTGGTCGTCGGCGAGTACGATTCGCGAGGCCAGATAATAGGCCTCCTCGCGTAGCCAATCCTCCTGCAGGCGCTCCGAAATCTCCGTAAAACAATCCTCCAACTCCCCGGGAATCGGTTCGATGGCGGTGGCCCGCTCGATGGACTGCTCTACGTAGGTCGCCATCGACACATCCCCCTTCCACTCCAACTTCTGGATGATCTCCAGCAATTCATCTCGCTCCACGTCGCGCAGCACTCCGTCGATGGCCTTCGCCGCCGTCAGCACGTCGATGAGCGCCTCTTCCTGGGTCTGGCTGATATTTCGAAATTTCCGGCCCGTAATGCGCTCAGCTACAAATTGAAAGATCGGCATCGCCACTCTCCGCTTGCTCGTATGGGGGTTGTCGGCTCTCCTCGTCGGACTTCCCCGCCTTATACCAGACGGGCTATCGCCCCGAAAACCCATCCCTCCGCAGAGACATGATCCACCTTTCTCGGTTGTAAAGCTCAACAGGGTCGATCCCGCCCTGGCCCCGGCCCAGTCCCGGGCCCTGGCCCGATATTGCTTAGCGTCGGCGAATATGGTTTTGGCCACAACTACCCCTTGGAGGGAGGAGCGAGAGCCGGAAGAGACCACAGCAAAAACCGGGCCTGGGCGAGGGCCAGGGACCGGGCCAGGGAACTACTACCGACGGAAATCGATCCCCCCCACGGTTCACCAAACCCACATCGAAGCTAAACTCCATCGTCCCCTCCCCCCTTCGGAAGGCACAGGGGCCGCCGATTGCCCAATACCCTCTGGCCACCGTTCTCCACTTATCCCATAATGGCCCTGTAACAATTTGCTCACATCTAGGTCCCCCGGAGTCCCCGATGAACCCCGGCATCCTCCGCAACTTCCCGATTATCCTCACGGCCGCCCTGCTCTTTCTGGCCGCCTGCATCGACGATCCAGCCAATCTGGAAGGCGGCGATCCAGGCGATCCCGACGTCGGGATCGATGACGTGGGTTTTCAATGCGACGAGGGGTTCCAATTTTGTAGCGAACTCGTCGGCGGGGGCGCCTGTATCGATACCTCCTCCGATCCCGATCACTGTGGAAGCTGCCAATCCCCCTGCGACGCCCCCACCGGAGCAGATCCGATCTGCGACGACGGCCATTGTTCTTTTGAATGTATTGGCGGGCTGGATCGATGCGGCGACACTTGCGTGGATACCTCCTCCGATCCGGAGCACTGCGGCGGATGCGACAACGACTGTCCCGAAGATCAGGTGTGCGCCGCAGGAATTTGCGACGACGATTGTCCTGCCGACAGCCCCGACGACTGCGACGGACAGTGCACCGACCTCGACACGGACGGCTTCAACTGCGGAAGCTGTGGCAACGAATGTGATAGCGGAGAATCATGCGTTGCCGGCACCTGTCAACTCGACGCCTGTCCCCCTGGCCAGATCGAATGCGACGGCCAATGCGTCGATACC
>SLPW01000024.1 GCA_007131755.1 Myxococcales bacterium
CCAGAAGTGGGCCCACTCCCAATCCCATCCCCACCCAGCGAGATCTCCCCGGCAGGTCCACGGGCTCCACGTAGGCGATGCGCCGCGACCAATTGATGCTCGTCACCCGCCAGGAGCGCCCGCCGAGCAAGATGACTCGCGGGCCCGAATCCTCGTCGTCGCCCGTCTCATCACCCAAGAACGTCGTCTGGTCTACAGAGCCGATTTCCTTTCGCCCGTGGCGAACTCGAAAGATGGGCGGCGACGTAAAGACCGATACCAGCTCCAGGAAATTGCGCTTTCCGTACTCCGACTCACTGCTGCGGCCCACGCCGAGGCGGATGCCGTCTGTGGCAAGATAGCCCGTCGTCATCAGGTGCTCGCGAAGCTCGGTCACCACCTCGGCGCCAACACCTGCAGACTGCGAAAACCCTCGCAGGAGTGGCGCCAAATCCTGCACCGCAATCCCTGGTCGCTCGAGCACTGTCGCCAATATCTGCTGCGCCGCGATATGATAGGGCTTCGGCGGCGCCACCACGTCTTCCACTTCCCCTCGCTGCCAGGCGTCGACGATGGCCAGCGCCCGGCCAAAGCCGGCCTCCGTAATCGTCAAAAACAACAGATTCGGCGTCGTCCCCGGCCGTCTTCCCGTCCTGCCCATTCGCTGCAGAAAGGACGCCACCGAGTACGGCGCGTCGATCTGAATGACCCGGTCCAACGAGCCAATATCGATGCCCAACTCCAGCGCGCTCGTCGCTACAATGACTCCGGGCCCACCCTCCGAAAAAGCCCGCTCCGTCTGCCGCCGCTCGTCGACGCTGAGCGAGCTATGCGTCACATGGGTCGTCACGTCCCGCTTTCGAAGCGCCCGGGCCAGCCGCTCCGTCTGCAAGCGACTATCGCAAAAGACCAGCCGCCGCTCCCCGCGGTGAAGCCTGGAGATGATCAGCGCCGCGTTTTCGATACTCCCCACCCAGTCGACCTTCACTTCCGGCGCCACTTCTCCCGGCGGCGGATCCACGGTCACCCCGTCACGCTCCGACCCACCGGACAACCACCTCACGATCTCCTCGCGATTGCCCACCGTCGCCGACAGCCCCACTCGCTGAATATCTCTTCCCGCATAATGTGCCAGCCGGTTCAGTACACCGAGCAGATGCCACCCTCGGTCGTCATCGGCGAAGGCGTGAATCTCATCAATGACCACAACCCGAAGATTGCCAAATAAGTCCGCTGGTTCCGTCTTCGTCGAAATCAGCATCCCCTCCAGCGACTCCGGTGTGGTCAACAACAGACTCGGCGGCGACTTGCGAATCCGATTCTTCACGCTCTGAGAGATATCACCGTGCCACACCCCCACCTCGTGGCCGATAAAGCCGAGCAACTTCTCCAGCCTATCGTGCTGGTTATTGAGCAGTGCCTTGATGGGGCTCAAATACAAAATACTCAGCCCCTGCCAGCGCTCCTCGACCAGCCTCGACATCAGCGGGAAAAAGGCCGCTTCCGTCTTGCCCCCTGCCGTGGGCGCCAACAACACCGTATTCGCCCCCGACAAGATGGGCTCGATGGACAGCTGCTGCACATCGCGCAGGTCACTCCACCCCAGTGAATTGGCGATATGATGGACGATCTGCGGGTGAAGGGACTCCATCACAGGTCCAGTTTTACGTCGTCGACGTCACTGGCAGATGCGTAGCGCTCCTCCGGCGTCAGATCCTCGTCGCTGATGGTCAACTCGTAGTGCTTTCGCGGATCGAAATCCTCGTGAATATCAATCGTATCCAGCACATTCTCCACGAGCTTCTTCAAGAACAACCTGGGCGCCACCCGAATATTGCCGCCCAACTTCTGCGTCAGAGCATCCGCCAATATCTCGATATAGGCATCGTCGGCCCGCTCTTTTATGCGCTTCGGATGGTCTGCGCCCTCCACGTAGAGGTCGCGAATCCTTCGTCCCAACTCCACCAATTGCTCGCCATCGAGCCCCCGAAGGCGCACCTGCACGGCCCGTGGATTGTCGAAGCGCGCGTCCCTGGGAAAGTCCACGCTCACTCGTTGCGCCAACGCCTGCGCCCGCTGAACGCCCTGCGGGCCGTCGTAGAACGCGGGCGTCCCCGTAATCACCACATACAACCCCGGAAACCTTCCCTCGTCGACATAGTCGATGATCTGGCGCAATGCGTTCAGGCTCTTCTCGCGCACATCGGAGCGCACCCGCTGCAATGTCTCCACCTCGTCGAGCACGAAGACCATTCCGGCGTACCCCGCATCGCGCAGCAGCAACAACATACCCTGCAGAAAGTTGAGCGCCCCGAAGTGATCGATCTCGCCCTTGATATCGGCCTTTCTCTTGATCGACTGACCCACGTGGGGCTGCCCAGCCAGCCAGGCCAACAAGCCCTGGGCCGTCGCGAAATCTCCTTCCCGAAGCGCGTGGTGGTAGCCCCGAAGGGCTGCCGCAAATTGCGGCGTCGACCGCGTGATCTCGGCCAACCGCTTCTCCATGCGCCGCTCAATGGCCTCGTCGAGGGCCTCCGGATCCTCTTCGTCCACCGCTTCCGTTCGCAGGACATCCTGCTCCAACTCGAAAAACCATCGGTCCACGATATCCGGCAGCGCCCCCGGCGCCGACGTCTCCGTCTGCAATCTCTCCATGGCGGCGCGATAGACCGTCTCCAGCCGATGCAGCGGGGTCTCCGTCTCCGAGATCTGGACCTCCGCCGTCGCAAAGCCCAACTTTCGCGCTCGCTCCTCGATCCAACGCACGAAAAAGGTCTTTCCCGATCCGTATTCGCCGCGAACGGCCTTGAAGATCCCCTGCTTGGCGCTGACCTGTTCCAGCTCTCGGTCGATGGCGTCCTCGAAGCGGTCCAGACCGACAGCGAGCACGTCGAGCCCGGAGCCGGGCACGGCGCCTCGGCGCAGGGCGTTCAATATCTCGATGCGTCGCTGTGGCGAGACATTCATCGCGCCTCCAATCCGAATTGCCGCTCCAACATGGACCGATCCAACTCCACGAGCCCTTCCAGGCGATTGAATCGCAACGCCTGGTAGCCCTCGCGGTTTAGCACCTGTGCTACCACAGCGACCCGCGAGACCATCCGCCGCGCCGGCATATCGGCCAGGTCTGAAAGCTCCGAAAGCCCCAGCTTATCGTCATTCGCCCCCAGTTGCGCGAGAATATTTGCCACGAAACCCTCGTCGAGGCCCCGGCCGTATCGCTCCATCCTCTCTTGAAACCGCTCCGTTCCCACGAGCGCTTCGATCCACCGCGTATCCACCCGAGGTCCGGCGCCGACGTCATTGATGAGACTCAACTGCGGCGTCGAGTCTTCCGGCTCTTCGCCGACCTTCGCCATCTCCGGCGCCTCCTGGAGCTCCCACCAACTGGGCCGCTCCGGGTTCAGCGGCCGATACCCGGGAAGCTCGACCTCGCGTCCCCCGCGCACAAGCGCGATCAGCGGCGTCAATATCTCCTGCATCGACGCCCCGCCGTGGTAGCCCCGGCTTCCCCGCGTATATCGGACCTTCTCCGACCACGCCGCCAGCACCTCCGGCTCTCCCATCAACTCCGAGATCATGGGCCCCGAAAATACACGTTCACCCTCGATCTGCTGCTCCGCCATGGCCCGCCACCGCGCCGACTCACCGCCCACGCTCTGATACTCCGTCTTCGTCTCCCATACATGACCGTGGTCGCCGACGAGGATGACCACCCGATTTCGCCCGAGCTCCAGCAGCGACCGAAGGGGCGTAACCGCGTCCACCGACCAATCGAGGTCCACCTGCTCGGCGCCGCTCAACTGGTCATCGATGGCGTTGACTACAACCCCTACGACCTGCTTATCCTCATCTAAAATCGCCTCTCGTACCTCTTCACCCACATGCCCGCGCCCCGAAGCATCGAGCTCCTTTTTGTGAAAGAGCACAGCATTCTTGAGGTATTCAACACCGCCGGCGTCGCGAATGGCTCTGGCGAATTGGTCGCGCTCCACCCGTTGCTGACCGGCCTGCAATTTGCCGGTCAATAGGGACGTCCGTGAATGCTTCGTAACTGACGGCACCGTGGCGTACATCGGCCGATAGACATCTTCGTCACCGGGAACCCAGCGATCCCATTTTTGGAGCGCTTTATCGAAGAGAAGCCAACGCGCCACCGCCCAATTCAACCCGTCCAGG
>SLPW01000239.1 GCA_007131755.1 Myxococcales bacterium
ACCCTTTCACAATCCGCCGCCCCAGCGCCAGGGCCTGGGCCATGATCGTAATCTGGGGATTGGCTCCCAGAGCCGAGGGAAAGAGCGATGCGTCGACGATGTGGAGGCCGTCGACGTCGTGGGTGCGTCCGTCCTCGGGGCGCACCACGGCCCGCGAGGGATCGGCGCCGATTCGGCAGGTGCCCATGGGGTGGCTGGAGTAAAGCGAGAAGTCCGTGGGGCGGCGAAATTTATTGATGTGGGCCCGGGCGGTGCGCCAGTGGTGGAAGTAGCGGGTATTTCGCACCATGGGGCGAATCTGGCGCGAACCTGCTCGAAAGAACATCTCCACCAGAGCGAGTAGCCCGTCTCGAATCTTTCCCACGTCCCGGCGCGACATATGATAGCGCAGCTCGGCGGTATTTCCCGAGCCGGGGCGAACGCGGCCCGCCGAGTCGTCGCGTATCAGCAGGCCGCAGGCCGCGAGGTGCTTGAAGTCACGAAGAAATTCGCCGGGGTCGATATCGCCCACCGTTCCGAGTTGGGTCAGAAAGACGTCCGGAGATGCGGAGAAAGTCTCCAGGAGCACGTCCGGATTGTCCGGAAGGTAGGCGTAATACCCCTGGGTGGCGCCGGACCACAATTGGACGTCCTCGTCTTCGAATCTCGCCACCACTCCACAGGTGGGATGGACGCGCAGATTCTCGCCGACGTGACCTGAACTATTGGCCAGATCCTGACGCAAGAGCAAAAGTGGGGTGTGGATGGAGCCTGCGGCGAGGATGGTGCGATCGGCGCTGATTTCCAGGGCGGCGACGATGTCGCCATCGTCGGGATCGCGCATGGTGGCCTCCACGCCGGTGGCCCGGTCGCCCCGGGTGGTGATGGAGTCGGCCCGGGTGTCGGCGTAGAGCTTGCCGCCGGCGCGAAAAAAACGCGGCAGCCAGGTCAGATCGGCCGTGGACTTTCCTCCCACGGGGCAGCCCGTCTGGCAGGTTCCGCACCCCATACACCCCGGGGCGTTTCGCGGCATATAGCCGTGTTGAAAGCCCATTTGCGAGAAACCGCGACGGGCGATCTCGGAGTTCACCCCGGCCAGACTTGACGGCGTGGCACGTACGCCGATGACCTCTTCGACCTCTCGGAATAGTGCCTGTCGTTGGGAGGCGTCGAAATAATCCAGCCCCCATTGGTCGACCCACTCGTCGAGCACCCGATCGGGGGCCCGAAAGCAGATCGCCGAGTTGACCAGCGTTCCACCGCCGACCCCTTTTCCGGAGGCGATGGGCAAATAGCCGTTGCCCGTGGCCACCCGGGTCCCCTGCTGTTGCATCATGCGTCGAGCCGCCCAGGACTGGCGGCGCTGAAATTGATCGTGTGTCCAGAATTGCCCGGCCTCCACGACGACCACATCCAGACCGGCCTCGGCCAGCACGGTGGCCACTACCAGGCCTGAGGGGCCGGCGCCGACGATGACGGCGTCCACCTCTTCGCGCACCGGATTGGAGGGGGGACCGAAGGTATCTGCGGTCTGCAGACGTCCCCCCAGATGGTCCTTTGCGCTATAGTCCAGGATCGTCACGAAAAAGCTCCGCATTCGTAGTCAATGCCAGCGGCGCTCATCACCTGCGGCGATTCGCAATAGCCCATGGAGAAGATGAGCTTTAGCGCCCGGAATGCTTCCCGTCGGGCGGCGATGCGCGAGGTATCCCAGGCGTTTAGAATCTGGACACGTTCCGGACGGGGTCGGCGATGAAAGCGGCGCAGCTTCATCCTCGAAACCACGGATAATTCATCGATGGCGTGCAAGAGCAGGCGAATATAATTGGCCGTGCGCTCGTCGATTGCGCTCAGGTACTCGTCGAGGGTGTCCACGGTGTCCACGGAGTTTCCATTGGGCATTCCCAGATGATCGCCGGGAAAGATAGTGTCCACGATGGCCTCGGCGATCTTCGCCTCCCGCTCGCTGAGCATCTCGTATTCTTTCGACGGCGTCTGATCCCACCACACCACGCCGACGCGATAGGCCGCCGAACCGGCCACCAGACCGGCCGTGGAGACCCCGCTGGCAATCAAAAATGTTCGTCGGTTCATTGGGACTGCTCACTACGTCACAGGGATCGGAACGCCCGAAGTGTAACGAAGAACCGACGAGTTTGGCGAGGAATTTCAAAAGATTGGTAGTTCCACACCAGGGGCAGCCGCCGCTGCCCCCGTGGACGGAGGTCAGTCGTCGATCTCGACATCGCCCCATACAAAGGTATGTGTGTCTCCTTCGGAGACTTCATCGGAAGACTCCAGAATGCTGCCGACGTCAAATTCTTCCCAGCCGTCGTCCTCATAGGCATGTCCGTCGACCAGATGCAGGATTCCCGTGCCCGCATCGACCTCGATGGTGATCTGGATTCCCGTGGCCTCACGGTCCGCCTCTGTATTGGCGATGTCCCACTCCTGGCCCTCGAAGATGACAGCCAGCGTCTCACCGGTCACCAATTCACAGCCCGTATCGGCGTAGCAATAATAGTCGTCGGAGCCGCCGCCGACCAGGAGATCGAAATCTTCGCTCCCCGTATTTTCAGCGACCACGCCCAGAGCGTTGATCGTCTCATCGCCCCCATTGCCACCGCCGTTGCCACCTCCATTTCCGTTGTCGTCGTCATCACCGCAGCCGAAGAAGGCCAGCGCGGCGACACAGCTCATAACCCACAAAAGACGTTTCATATTGCTCTCTCCAGATCGCGGGAATCCTTTCATCCCACCTACGCCAGATTCCACAATGCTTGCGAGCGCGGTGGGGACCTGCGTCGACTCCCGAGGACGCAGGTCGTACCAGCGCCCCTTCTACTTCGAGCCGGTGAGATCCGTCGAGTTCGGATTTACAGATTTTCATCAGGTCTTCGTCTTCTCACCAACGTCCGGAGATGGTGGCCTGGAAGCCGTCGACTTCCGGCGTCGGCGCGATCGAAAGCGAAGGAGAAGCGCTCTCGAAAGTGTCGTCGTCCCACTGGCGAGTAAAATGAGTCCCCAGGCCCAATCCGATGGTGGCGCCACCGATGGCTGAGGCGGCGAGGACGCGAGAATTCGTATCTTCGCCGGCGATCATCACGGGGATTCCACCGCCGGCGAGGGCGCCGAGCATTCCGGAGGCATTGATGATGGCCAGACGTCCTCGGGTCATCGGGAATTCGCTGGCAAGGGCGGCACCGGCGAGTCCACCGGCAGTGGTCACGGCCAACGCCTCGACCATGCCTTGACGACCGCTCAGATAGCGGTCAGCAACCCCCTCCATGATCGCCAGATAATATCCGATGGCCCAGAGCGCACCGGAGTTGACGAATAAGACGTCTCCGGAGGTGACGCGGAGAGAACGACCGAGGGCGATCCCTGCACCAGTGCCGGCGAGTTGACCGATCATGACGCTTCCCAGAGCGGAACGTCCGCTTTCGACGTCTGCGATATAGGCGCCAGCTCCGACGATCCAGGCACCCCAGACGGTCCCGGAGTTGATGGCCGCAGCGTATCCGGGGGTGATCCCCCGCTCATGGGTAGCGAGCAAAGAGAGTCCCAATCCCGCGCTGGCGCCCAGCGTGGGAAGTCCATAAAAGGGGCGAGGACCGCTGCACTCCAGAAGTACGCAGGTCTGAAGACCGAGAATGGCTCCGTGGAGCCCCTGGCCGGTGGCCAGACTCGCCCGGGCGCTCCCCTCGGGCTCCTCGATGCCGAGCCGGTCGAAGCTGTGCGTCGGCGGTTCTTCATCGGGATTTATGGGCGCCCCTTCGTCAGCGGACGCCGACAGCGGCAGGACGACCAAGAATGCAAAGGTAATGGCGAAGAGAGCAGACGTAGGGGCAATTTTGATCATGACGATTTCCTGTTGCGAAAAATTCACACAATACGAATTGCGCAACAGGGCTGTGCAAAAAGTCTGCCAGAAGGAAAGGTGGGAGAATTCGTCGCATCCCGGGAGCGGGTCGGAGAAGAACTACTCCACAGCCGGACGTCATTTGCGCCACTAGTGGTACTCGACAGAAGTCTTAAACCACTCTTCGGCGGTCCTGAACGACGATCTCTTTGTCGTCTATGCTCGACGATGCACAAGCATCGCCTCACTTCGACGACTTCGACCTCGTCGCCCAGTCCTCGCCGAATACGGCTCAGGACTTCCGCCGAGCACCACTA
>SLPW01000153.1 GCA_007131755.1 Myxococcales bacterium
ATCTTGGCCATCGCCCTTCGCTCCGTCGGCTTCTGCGGAAAGCTCTTATTCGAATCCATCGAGGAGATCGACGAGACCACCCGTAGCGCCATCGAATCCACCGGCGCCGGCCCCCTTCAAGTCATGACCTTCGGCGTCATCCCCCAGATCGCCCCCGCCTTTGCAGGCATCTCCGTTTATCGCTGGGATATCAATATCCGCGAGGCCACCATCCTCGGCCTCGTCGGCGCCGGCGGCATCGGCGTCGCCCTGCAGGACTCCATCGACACCCTGGCCTGGGGCCAGGTCAGCGTCATCTTCCTCGCCATCCTGGGTACGGTGGTCCTATCGGAGTGGGTCTCGGCCAAAGCCCGCGGCGCCGTGACCTAAGACGCCCCCAGAGACGCCGCAGGCCCCCAACCTCCACCGAAGGCAACCCCCAAATGGTAGTTCGCGCCGCTTTTCAGGCGCCTCAAATAGACGGACTTCGCAGGCCCGAAGCCTTCATCGAAGAAGATGAACATCCCCTCGACGATGACAACGTCTCTGCTTCCCCAACCTCTTTCTACGAAATCGATTTCGAGACTCGCGTCAGTTGAAAGTATATCCACAATCAACGCTGTTAAAGCCGTACCTGTGATATAGCTCACCATTAGCCGTCCCCAAGAAGTATTTGTAGTAGCCAACAACCAGGTTTTCTACCTCAAACCGTCCATCGTCCATTTGATTGATTAGATTGATGTCAAAGCAAGCCGGTCGGCGGTAGACGACAACCAGCGTGTAGCAATAGAGGCGATTGCAGTAGAGGGGATGTGTGGCCTCGTGGTAATCGCCCTTCATTGTATCAATTGGTTCCCCGACAAGTTCGTCTACCTCTGATTTCCACTGACCAACCTCTATAGCCGGCAGCGTGGGAGGGGGCTGACGAAGAACCACCGGGGTCATGACAATGGCCAAGAGCAAAATGCCACCAATGACGAAAGAACCGATCAAAGGCCCCAATCTAACATTTCGGCAGAGGGTGGAGAACCGGATCATAACCAGTAATGGGGATGCAGGAAAGAATAGAAAACGAGCCGTGTATTGGCATGGAAAACGAAATTCTACCGCCTCTCTGCCGCACCTTCCACCACTTGTTCTCGCGGGTGCCGATAATTCGGCGCGTCTTGTACCGCGGAAATCGAGAGCCAGCTTTCTCACTCTCCCAACTCATCCGGCTTGCGCTGACTCAATTCACCCAAAAACTCCGCCAGTCCCGTGTCCTTACCGCGTTTGTGCAACCTACTCAGGCTGGCTGCTTGTAAGACTTCTCTTTTGCGACGCACTGAATCTGTCGGTGATGCGAGTAATTCATCCAATACACGCTTGGCATCCCTTTTCGCACCGGATGTACTCGCCGTAAGTTTGTGGGCCTCTAAGGTCGGATCGAAGCCTAACTCCTTCCGGAGTGCGTCGAGGCGTTCCTGCCCATCTTCGTCCTTGAGACTCATGGCGGACAGGATCCAGGATTCCCGTTTGGGATGAGCAACGGCCAGGACGATCTCGAAAGGAGCCGACGATTCCTCTCTGGCCTTCCGAAGCCCCTGTCGGCGCATTCCTCGATCATCCGTATCACGCGACAATACGACGAGAATCAGCCCAAAATCATCACCTCGCCTTCGTATTTCATCCATGAACAAACGGATTGCCTTCGTTGCTTGTCTTGCCTCCCCCCTCCACGTTTCTCCAGAAAATCGACCATGCACCTTTATTCGCCGCTGCTTCGCTAATTGCTTGACGCCACTCGCTCCACTCCACCTCGTGTAGTCAGATCCCTGCTCGACACCGGTCCACCCGATCACGCTGTCGAAATTATCCTCCAGCCACTCTACCTCCCGCTCATAGACGCGCCGTGTCAGAAGCTGCACCGTCCGTTCGTCTCCCGGCCCCTCGCAAACGAGTCCGAAATAGAAGCCGGGACCACTGCCACTACTCACTTTCGCCCCCTGTAACCCAATCCTCACCGACGTAGCTCCAGAACTCACCCGATGACATCTCGTCTCGCCAGATATCGAAATCCTCGTGATGGTCCAGTCTTCTGGCAGCGGTCACTCCCTCTTCGGTGAGGCTGGTGAGCCATATTTCGTCCGCTTCGAAGTGGTCGAGGAGGTAGGGCGAGTGACTGGTGGCAAGGATTTGCAAGTCCGAGGATAGCTCGAGAAACTCGCGCAACACCCCAACGAGTTCGGCTTGCGCCACCGGATGCAGGCCATGTTCGATATCGTCGAGAAGCAGTAGTTTCGGCCTCCGCTCGTTCAACAAGACGGCCAACAGGCCGAGGGTCAATACGGTGCCTTCACTCGCCGCATGAGCCGGAATCCCTGGTGCACCGACCATGTCCAAGATGACCTCTTCGCCCATCACCTTTTCGGTGTCCTGACGGGTAAAGGTCTTGCCGTCTACGGTGATCTGGCGTGTTTTCTCCTCCCAGACCGGCGCCCGCCGCGTACGAACCGCCTCGACCTGGGGAATGATCTTTTTGAGAAACATCACCAATTGTTCGAAGTCTCCCGGTTGGCTTGCTTGCATTTCTCGAAGGACCGTGGCGAGCCCGTAACCGTCGTATTCGACACGTGGCGTCTCCTCGGTACTATATGATGGGCGCACAAGTTGTGCAGGATTCAGACGCAAGAAAAGGGCGGAGCTAATCTCATAACCTAACGCGGTCGTATGAGGACGGTCGACCAATGGGGAATCGCCGTAAAGCAACTTCTCGGTGACACTGGCTTCCCTCGCCATCACACTGAATTCGAATTCCGACGCCTCTCCTGGCCGCAACTGTCCCTTTCGCTCGATGTCACAAGACACTGCGTCGAAGTCGTCAAGCCATCGTCCGTAGGCTTCGATATTCAACTTCTCATCATGATCAGCCCCGCGATAAAATAGCGTCTCTGGATCTCTCGGGCCCCGAAACAACTCCTCGGGCTTCTTTCTCCCCAATTGCGCCAGATAGTGAAGCCCCTCAAGAATGGAACTCTTGCCAGAGGCATTTGGCCCAACGAAAAGGATGAATCTCTTCAATTCATCCAACTCCACAGCCCGGAGGCTCTTGAAATTCTGAAAGTGGACGCGTTCGATCATGATCTTTCACCCTTACAATGGGCCTGTGGTTACACCAATTCGTTGGTATCATACCACCACCCCACCGCGCGATCCCGCCAACGTATCGACACGCGAGTTCGGACGGAAATGAACGTACCCTCGATGAAGACAACGTCTCTGCTTCCCCACCGTTATTCTATTTGAGGCGCCTGTACTACGGCGCAAAAAGGCCATTTGAGGGGTGCCGTAGAGACGGCATCGGGTTGGCGGTTGCCGTAGAGACGGTATGGAGTTTGCGGCGCCCAAAATAGAGAAACGTCGCACGCCCATCACCTCCATCGAAGGCAACGGACGCCAGCTCACTCCTCGAGCAACCGCTCCAACTCCAGGCGTACATGGTGGGTGATCTGCTGCTGGAGTTGACCGTCCAGCTTTTCCTGAATCTTGTTCTCCGTATGCTGGATCAGCTTCGGGAGCACCTTCTTCTGGAAGATCTCGCCCATGACGTTGCGCAGTAGTCCGGGGAGCTCTTCGCGCACCGATTTCTGGATTTCTGCGCGGATGAACTCCTGGAGCTCCTCGCGGCCCATGGGCATCTGCGAGGCTCCGGAACCCGTGCCGGGAGGAGGCGTCGGCTGTCGCTGGCGCGACGTCGAAACGCCGGGCTGGCTTCCTCCCTGTGAGCCCGGCGCCGAAGGAGTCCTCGACTGGGGGCCCGAGTCTACGGAGATTCGCGGCTGGCTCTCCGGCAACGGTGTCTGCGCCGGATTGGCTCGGCTCGGGGGCTGTACGCCCGGCGCTGAGCCTCCTCTTTGAGGCTGCTGCGGCTGGCGCTGCTGCGGCTGGCGCTGCTGCGGCCTCTGGGGCGGTGGCGCGGCCGCCGCTGCTCCATTGGCCGCCGACTTGACCGCACCGATGAGCTCGTCCGTCTTGAACGGCTTCATCACCACGTCCACGGCGCCACTCTGGCGAGCCTTGTCGGGATCGAAATCCTTATAGGTTCCGCCCAACATGACCACCGGGATATTATGGGTGGCGCTGTCCTGTTTGATCGCCCGGCAGACATCGTAGCCGCTTCCGTCGGGCATATAATAATCGAGAAGGATAACCGAAGGCTGCTGCTTGGCCGCTTGCACGGCTTCGCGAGCGCTCCCTACCCCCACAACCTCGTATTCCGAGGCCTTCAGGGCCATCTGGACGACCTTTCGAATCGTCTGGCTATCATCGGCGACGAGGACCGTCTGGCTCATGCAATCTCCTTCCAGAACGCTTTGTCATTCTTGGACAGCTTCCGGGCGTCCACTCTTGTTCATACTATGGCTTCGGTTTCGACGCCAGTAAATTTGCTGCAGCAAAATGACACTCCTATCGCCCTTGGTTGCCGACCACCGCTGAGGGGGGTCCAATTTGCGACGATGCGACTCGGAGGTTTGGCTCGGAATTTTGGACACGGTACCATTGCTCTTCGTTGGGCGACGACTACCACGCAGGGACGCCGCAGGTCAAGGTTGCCAACGACGTCCCAACGTGCATGATGGGCCTCATTCGCGCCTTCCCACGGCCTGCTTTCTCCCGATTCGTATCCATGGCAAACCACGACTCCCTGACAACCGGTACCGTGCTCAATGAGCGTTACCGAATCGAGGAACACCTCGGTGCCGGTGGCTATAGTGAGGTCGTCGCTGCTTTCGACCTGGAACATCAGCGCCGCGTCGCCCTCAAGGTGCTCCACGAGCGGGCCACCGCCACCGATCCCCGCGCCGTAGCCCGGCTTCGTCAGGAAGCTGAAATCCTGCGCGCCATCGAACACCCCCATATCGTCGATATCTTTGACGTCGACACCTTCGCAGGGGGACAATTTCTGGTCATGGAATATGTGGACGGAGTCGGCCTCGACACCGTGCTCGCTGAACAGGCTCCCCTTTCTACGGACCGGCTCTTGCCCATGATACGCCAATTGTTGCGAGCCCTCCGTGCAGCCCACGATACACAGATCCTTCACCGCGATCTCAAACCCCAGAATATCCTCGTCGTCGACGGCGAAGAGGGGGAGTCGATCAAGCTCGTCGACTTTGGCGTCGCCAAGGTCAACTCCCTTCTCAACACGGACGATCCCGACGAAGGAGTCACCCTGGTGAGGACTCAGGCCGGAAATTTCGTCGGTACTCCCCGCTATGCCGCCCCGGAGGTCGTGGTTGGCGATCCGCCGGCCCCGAATTCGGACCTCTTCGGCGTCGGCGCCATCGCCTTCGAGGCGCTGACCGGTCATCCCCTCATCGACGGGAAATCTCAGAGCGAATTGATGAATCAGCTCGTCTTCCCCCGCCCCTTCGACCTGAGCGAGGTTCCCGAACCCTGGCCGCAGTGGCTGGCCCCGATCCTCGAGAAATCTCCGGACCAACGGATCCTCTCTGCCGATGAGGCTCTCGAATTAATGGACCACGTCTTCGGCAATTCCGACCCTGCCGAGTCCGTCAACGACACCCTCCACCCGGTCTTTTCCGACCACTCCTCAGCGGCCCAGCTCGAACCCACCCGAGAGGTGGAAAGCCCCCTGATTCCCGAAGCCGCCTACGCCCCGACCGTAGAGCGACAATCGCTGATCGACCAGGAGGCACCGGACATCGACGAGTCTGCGCCCTCCGTCGACGTTCACCCTCCGCAGAATTATCCCGACGCTTCGCAAGGTGGCGATACTGCTTCGAAGCAGCAGCAACCCTCCCCATCCACCACCACTGCTCGCATCAACACCGTTCTCACCTTTCTCATCCTCGCCATCCTCGCCTTCGTCCTGGGAAGTCTGGCCCTCGCCATTCGCTGAGCACCACGTCCCTCGACGGGAGAGCACTTCCATGAAACGCCATCTCATTGCCCATCTTCTCCTCTTCCTGATCCTCGCCACCTCCCTGACACTGGTGGCCTGCGAACGCAATCGCCTCGCCAACCCGCTGAGCGACGATGAGATCGAAGAGTTGACGAAAGGGCAGCCGCAGATCTTCCTGAAGAAAGATGGCACACTCACCCTGGAGGGCATCGAAGATCTCTACCTGGGCCAATCCTATGACGAAGCCATGGAGGTCCTCGACGAATATTGCGAATATATCATGGTTTTCGAGGGAGGCTGGCGCCACAGAGACGCCACCTTCAAGGGCTGCGACGTATTCAAGGACGACGGCTCCATCATGACCCTTCGCGCCGGCTTCTGGCCCTTCGCCGACAACCGGCTTTCCACCCTGGAGCTTCGCGACGGGGCCTTTTCGATGCCCGTCGTCCGCGCCCGCTTTACCGAACTGGCAGACGAACTCAAAGAAGATCTTCCCCGACGCGGCATCCTCATGATGCAGTCCACCCGTTATCGCCTCATCGCCAGTTGGGACGACGGCGCCTCCGAGCCGGTACGCATCACCATTGGCTTTCATCCTCCCTGAACGTCACGATTCGCTGCAACTTTTCTTCATTGAATGCTTCGCCTTCGTCGCACGTCACGATACAGTAGGGATCGGGCGATCGATGTACACGCCCTGCCACCGGCGATCGAAGTCCCTCTCTTCTAAACTGGAGACTTTTATGGCAGACCACCGCCGCCTCAACTTCATCTTCCCCGCCTTTGTTCTCGCTGCTTTCACCGCCTTCGCCGCCTGTGGCGACGACGACGCTCCTGCCGATCCCGACGCCGTGGCCGAGGCTTATTGTCAGACCATGATCGATTGTTTCGAGGATATGGGGGAAGGCGAACTCGACGATTGCATCTCAGAGATGACCGCCGACTACGCTCATTACGCCGACGAACGGGGCGCCCAATGTCGCGACGCCCTCCTTGAGACCGATCAATGTCTGTCACGTCAGAGCTGCGAGGATATTCGCGACAACGTGGCCTGCAGTGCCGAATTCGATCGCGAAGAAGAAGCCTGCTTCAATGGTGAGCAGCCTGATTAGACCCCGGCAACCCCATGCATCCCCGATCGCTGACAACGCTGGTGATCACCGTCTTCGCCACCGCCGCCTTTGGCACGGCCTGTCTGGAAGTCGACGGCAGCCTCGACCCCGACGAGACGGCACAGCTCGTCTGCGAGCGCTTCGTCCAATGCGATCTCGGTGAGAATATCTCCGACCAGGCACGCCAGGAATACCTGGCCGACTGCATCGACCTACACCGCAGCGATTACGCTCAGATCCGCTCCCAGCGCGGCGACAATTGCCTCGACGCCCACCTGGAGACCGAGCTATGCTTTACTCGCCAGAGCTGTGAAGACTGGGACGCCCATCTGGGATGCGACGCCGAATTGGCCCACGAAGAGGACGCCTGCAGTTGGTAGGCTTGTATCAAGCCCGACCCGATCAGCTCCCAGTCGGCTTCTCCTGAGCCGCCGCATCCTCCGATGACTCCCTTCTCTTCGGGGCCACCGCCTCCACCTTCTCTCCGAGCTCCACCATCTCGATCTGATAGCGATAGCCCTGCTCCGTCAAGAATAACTGACGCCTGTTGGCATAGTCCTGCTCGTTGGTGTCCTTCGTGACCACCGAGTAGAAAAAAGCGTCGTTCCTCCCCTCCTTCGGACGCAGGATTCTCCCCAGGCGCTGCGCCTCTTCCTGACGGCTTCCGAAGGTCCCCGAGACCTGAATAGCCACGTTCGCATCGGGCAGATCCACGGCAAAATTGGCCACCTTGCTCACCACCAACACCGGCACATCTCCAGATCGAAATTTCTCGTACAACACCTCTCGCTGGTCCTGCTTGGTCCGCCCCGTGATCAACGGGGCCCCCGTTCGTTCGGCGATATCGTCGAGCTGGTCCAGATATTGACCGATGATCATGACGTTATCGCCCTCGTGCTGCTCCAGAAGATCTTCGAGTACGTCGAGCTTGGCCCGATTCGTGGCCGCGATCTTGTATTTCTGGCGCTGCTCGGCCAACGCATATTCCAGACGAAGATCATCGTCGGCGAAGGGAACCCGAAGCTCCGAGCACGTCGCCGTGGCGATGAACCCCTGCTTTTCCAGCACCCGCCAGGGCACATCGTATTTCTTGGGTCCGATGAGGCTGAACACCTCCTCTTCCTTTCCGTCTTCGCGAACCAACGTCGCCGTCAGACCCAGCCGACGTCGGCTCTGGATATTTGCCACCGCCCGGAATACCGGCGCCGGCAACAGGTGGACTTCGTCGTAGATCACAAGGCCCCAATTGCCCTGGTTGAACACATCGAAGTGGATGAATTCACTCTCCTTCGTCTTGCGATACGTCAAGATCTGATAGGTGGTGATCGTCACCGGCTTGATCTCCTTGACCTCCCCGGAATACTCACCGATTTGCTCCTCCGTCAGATTGGTCTTGTCCAGGATCTCGTCACGCCACTGGCGAAGGGCTGTGATATTGGTGGTCAAAATCAGTGTATGCGCACCGACGGCCTCCATCGCCCCCAGGGCGACGATGGTCTTTCCCGCACCGCAGGGCAATACGATCGCTCCACTTCCGCCCTTGACCGTTCCTCCGGCCCAGAACGCTCCCACCGCCTCCTCCTGGTACTCCCGAAGCGCAAAGGGATCTCCCGTGGCCTTCATCTCTTCTCGAAGCTCGACCTCCAGTTCTTCCCCCTTCACATAGCCCGCCAGATCCTCCACCGGATAGCCCACGGTGATCAGGGCGTGCTTGATGAACCCACGCTGATCTTTGACCACTCGAAAACGCTGCCGGTCCACCCGATCCAGAAGATAGGGCTCCACCTTGCGCTGACGGCTGATCTCCTCGAGCAGCGCCTCGTCTTCGCTCACCAGATAGAGATCGTCATCCTCGGCCACAAGCTTCAGCCGGCCATATCGACTCATGAACTCGTCGATATCGGTCAGCAGGTTCCCGGGCAGCGGGTATTTGCTATATGCCTCGAGCTGCTCCTTGATCTCCGCCGGCTCGTATCCCAGGGCCGCCGCGTTCCACAGCGACAGCGGCGAGACCTTGTAGGTATGGATATGCTCCGGCGACTTGACGAGCTCGGCGAAGATCGAGAGCGCATCGCGCGCCTCTTCGAATTTCTCATTCGCCGTCTCCAGCAATACCGTGCGATCAGACTGGACGATCAGGGGATTCTTCGGATTGTACGACATGTAGGATCTGGGGGGGAAGGGATTGTCGGAAGGTCGGGCGTTCCAACTCTGTTACAGAGACACGAACGCGGCCAGACCGCGTTTTCGAGTTCACAAACACTAGGCCCGCTGCGCCGATAGCACAACCCCGCCGGGGACTTTTTTGTGTAATCCCCGTGGCCTCATGCAGGACAACCTATGATTAACCCGCTAAAATCCATCGAAATTAATACCTACCGCTTCTGGCATCCCAAGGTCGATCCCGCGCTCGCCGGATTTCGCATCGCTCAGATCAGCGATATCCACCTTGGGCGATGGGTGAAGCCGCGCCATATGGAGCAAGTCGTTCGATTCGTCAACGCCCAGAGCCCCCACCTGGTGGCGCTGACCGGCGACTACGTCGGCTATAACCACCGCGATCTGATCCCGGCCATCGACACGCTGGGAGCATTGGCTTCCCCCACCTACGCCGTTCTCGGAAACCACGATCACTGGGCATGCCCGGACACGGCACTGAAGCAATTCGAAAAGGTCGATATTCCCGTCCTCTCCAACCGCGCCGTCTTGCTCGACCACGATCTGAGCCCCATCGAGATTGTGGGCATCGACGATCACGTCACGAAGAACGCCGACGTCGAAAAGGCTTTTTCTACTGCTCGAGGTGACACCTTTACGCTGGCCCTCAACCACGTCCCCTCCATCGCCGACCGGGTCGCCAAACGGGGAGCAGACCTCATCTTGAGCGGCCACACCCACGGCCATCAATTCAATATCCCCGGGATCACCCATCGTCTGGCGAAGTCTCTTGGCGTGGAGTATCACGTCGGCGCCTATTACCTCGATGGCTCCTATCTTTATATCAACCGAGGGCTGGGCTCGGCCTCCTGGCCCTGGCGCATCGGCGCCAACCCGGAGCTGACCTTCTTCGAGCTCGCTCCGGCCCCTCGTCCCCGCCTGGAACTTATCGACAGCAGTAATTTCGCGGTCAGTCACCGACTACCGTAAAGGCGATCTCGTCGCGAGGATCGATGGTGCGGTCCACCACCGCCTGTGCTCGCAACCTCCAGTGCGCTCCATCGGCGCTGTAGACGGCGTGTGTGGGAATCTTGACCACGATGGGAATGACGTACTGGCTTCCCTCGGGAAGGGGGATATCCCGCGCCGTCTCCGCTTGTTCGACGTATTCCTCCCATCTGCCTTCACTCTGGACTTGCCCTCGCAGCTCGATGCGGACGCAACTCAAGGTGCGCACCTTTTCCTCCGGCGACGACAGCACTGCCTGTGCCCGCAGCACCTCTCCGGCGGGGACTTCGTCGTCATCGACCTGCAACGAGAATTCCAACTCCGAGCCCCGAATTCGATTGAAGCGCCCGGTCAACGCCTGAAGAGTATTACTCAACTTGATCTTACCCACGACTTCCTCGCCAGGTGGTGGCCGCCCCACACCCCCACCGCCGGGCGAGCTCTTCACACACGACTACTTCCTTCCCACCTGTTCATCCTACCGGCATTTCCCGCTGAACACCAATTCGGCAGCCAATGGACCTACCACCCATCACCCACTACCCATCACCCACTACCCATCACCCACTACCCAATATCCGCCTTTCGTGCCCCCGGCTCGCCAGCCATCACTCCCCGTCGAGCTGAAAGCCCATCCTGCGCGGTCCACGCGGATTCTCCTGCTTGAGCTGACGGAGCATCTCCTCGTACTCGCGCTCCATGGCCTCCGTGACTGAGGCGTGAGAGTCCTGCAACGCCTTTTCGAAGCACTCCCTACTGACCGTCTCGCTGTCGATATCGGAGCGCAGGGCGAATAATCCCGCCCGGCGGACCATATTCTCCAGATCCGCCCCCGTATAGCCCCGGGTTCGCTTGACCAATCGCTCCAGATTGACGCCCTCCGACAGCGGCATCTCCCGGGTGTGGATGCGCAGGATCTCCAGGCGTCCCTCCTCGTCGGGTACGGGCAAATAGACCAGCTCGTCGAAGCGCCCCGGGCGCAACAGCGCGCTGTCCAGGAGGGTGGGGCGGTTCGTGGCCCCGATGACGGCCACTCCGTCGCGACTCTCCAGCCCGTCCATCTCCGCAAGAAGGGTGTTCACCACCCTCTCCGTGACCGTCGCATCTCCGAGCCCCCCGCCGCGCTGTGGCGCCAGGCTGTCGATCTCGTCGATGAAGATCACCGTCGGCGCCACCTGGCGGGCTCTCTCGAATAAACGCGAGATCTGTTGCTCCGACTCCCCGTACCACTTCGACAATAGATCCGAAGACTTGGTGGCCACGAAGTTGGCCTTCGCCTCTCGTGCCACCGCCTTCGCGAGCAGCGTCTTTCCCGTTCCGGGAGGGCCGAAGAGCAAGAACCCTCGGGCAGGCCGGATCCCCAGACGCTGGAAGGCCTCCGGTTCGTTGAGCGGCATCTCAATTCCCTCTTCCAGGGCCCGCCGAGCCTGTGCGATCCCGCCCACATCCTCCCAGGTCACGTTCGGCACCTGGACCATGATCTCTCGCATCGCCGACGGCTGCACTCGCTTTTGAGCGCTCCGAAAATCGGGCCTCGTCACCTCCAGGCTCTCCAGCACCTCCGACGGGATCTCCTCTTCCTCTTCCAGGTTCAGGCGAGGCAGATTTCTCCTCAGGGCCTCGATGGCCGCCTCCCGACAAAGCGCCGCCAGATCGGCACCCACGAAACCATACGTATCGTGGCTCATCTCCTGAAGCTCCACATCGTCGGACAGAGGCATACCCCGGGTGTGAATCTCCAGAATCTGACGCCGCCCGTCCGTATCGGGCACGCCGATGACGATCTCCCGATCGAAACGCCCCGGACGCCTGAGCGCCTCGTCCATATCGTCGATCCGATTCGTGGCCCCGATGACCACCACGTTTTGCCTGGGCTCCAACCCATCCATTAGCGTCAACAACTGGGCCACCACCCGCCGCTCCACTTCTCCCGTCACCTGTTGGCGCTTGGGAGCGATGGAGTCGATCTCGTCGAAGAAGATGATCGCCGGCGAATTCTTCTGGGCTTCCTCGAAGACCTGGCGCAGCTTCTTTTCACTCTCCCCGTAGTGGCGTCCCATGATCTCGGGCCCGGCGATGTGGAAAAACTGGGCCTCCGATTCATTGGCCACCGCCCTCGCCAGAAGGGTCTTTCCCGTCCCCGGCGGCCCGTGCAACAGAACTCCCTTCGGTGGATCGATGCCCAGACGCTGAAATAGCACCGGATGCTTCAGGGGAAGCTCGATCATCTCCCGGACCTGGGTGATCGTCTCTCCCAGCCCCCCGATATCGTCGTAGGTGACGTCGGAAGAGCGCGACTCCTCGGGCTCCACGTATTTGGGCAGCAACTCGATCTCCGTCTGGGGTGTGATCTGCACCGCTCCCCGGGGCTTGGTCTTCGTCACCACCAGCCGGATCTCTTGCAGCCCGAAGGTCTTCTGTTCAAAGAAAGCTCGAAAGATCTCCTCCGGATACAGACTCTTGTCCATATCCTTGCTTCGCCGATATACGGAGGTGGAGATGACGTCTCCCGTGACGACGGGACGCTTCAACAGGGTTCGCAACAGAGCCTGTCCAGACCCGCGAAGGCGCAGATTCTTCTGAGCCGGCGCCAGCACCACCTTTTGAGCCTCCTGGGGCTCGCCGGGCTTGATCGTCACCCACTCTCCCATCGACACGTTGGCATTTCCCCGAAGCAACCCGTCGAGGCGAATGATGGGAAGCCCCGAGTCCTGGGGAAAGGGCGGCAATGCGATGGCCACCGTCTTTCTCTGCCCGACGATCTCGATGACGTCGCCCTGCTCGATCCCCAGCTCCGCAAAGGCCGTCTCGTTGAGCCTGGCCGTCCCCTTTCCCACGTCCTTCTCATTCGCCCCGGCGACCTGTAGGCGCACTCCACCATTCTTCGTGTCTTTTCGTGTCATTTCGCCGTACTTCCTCGTTAGAATGCGTTGGCACCAATAAAATCGACGTTCCAATGCTGTGCACGGACCAGGGGCTTTCCAGTCTCCCTTGGTTTTCCTCCTCCTTGCACGTATAGTCCGCCCGAAATTTCATCCTCCCCGCACTACCCCTTCCCACCGGACCTTCCATCATGTCTCAGCAGCATCAGACCAAATTCGTATTCATCACCGGCGGCGTCCTCTCCAGCCTCGGTAAGGGCATCACCGCCGCAGCCGTCGGTGCGCTGATGGAGAGCCGGGGGCTTCGCGTCACCTTCGCCAAGCTCGACCCCTATATCAACGTCGATCCCGGCACGATGAACCCCTTCCAGCATGGCGAGGTCTTCGTCACCGACGACGGCGCCGAGACCGATATGGATCTGGGCCACTACGAGCGCTTCACCACCGCACGCATGACCCGAAACAACAATTTTACCACCGGCCAGGTCTACGACACGGTCATCTCCCGCGAGCGCCGCGGTGACTATCTGGGAGCCACCGTTCAGGTCATCCCCCATGTTACGGACGTCATCAAGGAGCGCGTCTACGAGGCTTCCCAGGGCGCCGACCTCATGTTCGTCGAAATCGGCGGCACCGTCGGCGATATCGAATCCCTCCCCTTTCTGGAGGCCATTCGACAACTCGGTGTCGAGCTCGGCGATCGAGACGCCGTATTCTTGCACGTCACCCTCGTCCCCTATTTACCGGCCGCCGACGAGGTCAAGACCAAGCCCACCCAGCACTCCGTCAAGGCCCTTCGCGAAATCGGCATCCAGCCCGACTTCTTAATCTGCCGCGCCGACCGCGATCTCCCACAGGAGATCAAGCGCAAGATCTCCCTGTTCTGCAACGTCCCCACCCGCCGGGTGGTCACCGCTCGCGACGCCGACTCCATCTACGAAGTGCCCCTGTTGATGGCCGAAGAGGGCATCGATCACGAACTCGCCGAAGCCCTAAACATCTGGTCTCGTCCCGCCGACGTCTCCTATTGGGAGCGCATCATCAGTCGCCTCAAGAACCCCAAGCGCGAGGTCACCGTCGCCATCGTCGGCAAATACGTAGACCACACCGACAGCTACAAATCCCTCAACGAAGCGCTGCTCCACGCCGGCATCGCAAACGAAGCACGGGTCCACCTGCAATTCGTCGACTCCGAAGAGCTGGAACAACTTGAGCCGGAGCGCATGCTCGCCGATTGCGACGCCATCCTCGTCCCCGGCGGCTTCGGCGAACGAGGCACGGAGGGAAAGATCCGCGCCATTCGCTACGCCCGCGAAAAGGATATCCCCTTCTTCGGCATCTGTCTCGGTATGCAGCTCGCCGTCGTCGAGTTCGCTCGCCACGTCGCCGGCCTGCGCCGCGCCAACAGCACCGAATTCGACGAAGACACCCCCTCTCCGGTCATCGACCTGATGCCCGACCAGGTCGACCTCGACGATATGGGCGCCACCATGCGCCTCGGAAGCTACGATTGCGAATTGGTGGACGATACCCAGGCCGCCCGCATCTACGGCGCTCCCACCATCACCGAGCGCCACCGCCACCGCTACGAGGTCAACAACGAATTTCGCGAACAGCTCGAGGAGGCGGGCCTCGTCATCAGCGGCGTCTCCCCCGACGAAGTCCTCGTCGAGATGATCGAACTTCCCGACCACCCCTGGTTCATCGGCTGCCAGGCGCACCCGGAGTTCAAAAGCCGCCCCGGCCAGGCCCATCCCCTATTTGCCAGCTTTATCTCCGCCGCCATCAACCACTCGTCGAACGAAGAGTAGCAGTCACCGCACGGACGATCTCCGTGCCTTCGCTCATGGTGGCCCTCGCTGATTGTGAGGGGTTGTCGATGCCCCCTCTCCTCGCTTCGCTCGGCTTCTCCCCCACCGGGGAGATGACCTCCGTGCCTTCGCTGATTGTAAAGGGGGGTTTCGTCTACACTCGAGATCGACCCCGAGTCCGAGTCCGAGATCGAGACCGAGACCGAGAACGAGTCCGAGACCGAGAACGAGTCCGAGATCGAGAACGAGATCGAGAACGACCCCGAGATCGAGATCGACCCCGAGATCGAGAACGAGATCGAGATCGACC
>SLPW01000357.1 GCA_007131755.1 Myxococcales bacterium
GCTCTGACGTGGGAAGAGGTCACCGATTTGCGACGAGCAATCCGAGACCGATGTCCCGACGTAGACACCGAGCCGTATCGAACACAACCCCAGGACCACCTGACCTGCGAGGTCTATTGAGTGCCGCGCCTTCCCAAAGGAACAGCAGCCCCCAACCAACTGGCCCATCATTGTTCGAGGCAAGCGATGTTATCTCCCTTTGATACTCGACCCATGAATTCAAGGCATATTGCGCTGATCGGTAGCTGTATTTTCGCGGTCTACCTGTGGGGATGCTCGGAGGAGCCCGAGGACCCCGGCGCGAATACACCGCAGCAAGATGACGTCGGCGTCGATGCTGGAGAACAGGATGGCGGTGATGAGGTCGGGGTCGACGACGTCGGTCAGGATGCGGACACAGATCCCGCGGAGGTGTTAGCCACGGTGACCACCGGTGAGGTGACGGCCATCACCACCGAGGGTGCCCAGGTCGCTGGCGAGGTCGTCGACGAGGGAAGCGACCCGGTGACGACTCGCGGAGTCTGCTGGAGTTCGTCGGAGCAACCGACCACGGATGACGATCCCTGTCGGTTGGTCGGCCAGGGACCGGGATCGTTCAGCGCTCAACTTCACGATCTGAGCCCGGGCACCGATTACAACGTGCGCGCCTTCGCCACCAACCTCGCCGGAACGGCATATGGACAAGTGCAAAGCTTCACCACGTCAACAGATGAGCAGCAAACCCTGCCCACGGTGGTCACGAATCCGGTGACTTCGGTCTCCACCGATTCTGCACAGGGGGCCGGAGAGGTCGTCGCCGATGGCAACGCAGAGGTCACCGAGCGCGGTCTGTGCTGGTCCACCAGCGCTCAGCCCACGACCTCCGACACCTGCGACACCGCCGGCGGCGGACTCGGCGACTTTACTTTCACCCTTACTGGGCTGGAACCGGATACCACCTATTATGTGCGCGCCTATGCCACTAACTCCCAGGGAACGGCCTATGGCGACGCCGTCGACTTTCACACCCACGCCGGCGTCGTCTCCTGCGGTACGGTCACCGATAGCGACGGCACGACCTACGAGACAGTAGAGATTGGATCGCAGTGCTGGATGGCTGAAAACCTTCGCACCTCTACGTATCGCGACGGCTCCCCGATCGCCAATATTACGGAAGACGCCGCCTGGGGATCTACGACGTCCGGGGCCTGGGCTTATTACGATAATGACGCCGCGAACGCCGAGCCCTTCGGCATGATGTATAATTGGTATGCCGTCGACGACCCTCGAGGCCTATGCCCCGACGGCTGGCGGGTGCCCAGCGACAACGACTGGAAGACCCTGGAGTTGACCCTTGGCATGTCCCAGTCCGAGGTGGACGCCACGGGACACAGGGGAGATGCCACCACAAACCCCGGGGGAGCTCTGAAATCGACGGGCACCGAGTACTGGCTGGAGCCCAACGAGGGAGCGACCAACACCACGGGTTTCTCCGCTTATCCCGGGGGCGACCGCAACCCCGGGCCCGACGAACCCGGCTTCTGGAGCCTGGGTTATAGTTCCTATATGTGGTCCAGCACCGATGTAAGCGACGAGAACGCCTGGATACGAGGCCTGAGTTATGCCCAGCCCACTATCTTTCGCTCCACACCGGAGAAGAGATTCGGCTTCTCCGTTCGCTGTGTCCAGTGAGAGACCGCGTCGACGCAAGTTTTCTAGATGCCGCGGCGGATGTTGATGTCATTCGATCGACCCAGGGCGCGTCAAATAGACGGACATGGGATAACCCCATGCGTTGCTTTCTGCATTCGACGTCGACTCGGGAGCGGCGGTAAGAGGCAAATCAACGTCGCGCTATTCGAGGCGCCTGAACAGCGGCGCGTAAAGCGGCATTTGGGGGGAGGTCGATTCGGCGAGGGGGATGGTTGCACCCAATTGACGAAGATGTCGGGGCGAAGGAAGAAGCTACATGACCGATGATGCCATCGCTTGCACGAGCAAGGGTGTTTCGACCTGGAAATTCCAACTATACTCATCGGATGTAGTACTCTCGTCGAAGATCACGATGGACTGGCTTGCGCCTTCGATCTTGACCTCCATGTGCAGGATATACCAGTCCCCCGCCCGCCGTACGGCGATGGTATAGATATGGCCCGACCCGTCGGGGCCGCTGATGGGAATACGCAAGTTGGCGTTGCCACCGCCTCCTGATTTTGAAATTTCGCCGGAGACGAAAAATCCGGATTCCAGCGGTTCGCCCAATTCTTGAACGACCTCCGGGTGCTCCTGGACTGCTGCCATGGACATCTCGTAGACCTCGGAGTTCTTGAGCATCCCAAAGATCAAGAATACGAATCCGAAGCAGGACACAAGTCCAAACACCAATAGGGCTCCGCAACCGAGGCCAATCCACTTGAATGGAAACCGTTTTCCTTGGGACCGTGGATGCATAGAGGGACCTCTTCGAGAGTTGGTGGCGTACTTGATGTGAAAGTTTGGCAAGTGTCAGGAAATCTAACAAGGGGAGGGGAGAGAAGGAGCAAAAAGCTGACGGCGAGATCCGGAAGATGACCAGAGTCATTGCTATCGAGAATGTCAATTAGTTTGCGCAGTCGTGCAGGCACCTAAAATGCAACCAGCACCGCGCGACTGATCCGACGGTTAGGGCCGAGGTGCCGTGGTCACGGCACTTGACCCCGAATAAAATCCGGATACCGTGAGCACCTATTCAGTGCACGTCACAACATATCGCCGGGAAATCTGTGGTTGGCGACATCAGACCGACCAGTAGACCCAGAGAGGAGTATTTTATGGCTGGTTTCAAGAATGTCGCGGTCACGACTGGGCGCAGCGGTAGGTTTGAGCGATTGCTGATGCTCGTCGCAGTGCTGCTGGTCTTTGGCGCGTGTGGTGGAAGCGACAGCGCCGGAATCGACGCGGGAGGCGACGCAAGCCTAGACGCCGGAAGCGATGTAGGCATCGACGCCGCAAGCGACGTGGGAGGCGACGCTACAAGTGACGTGAGCCTCGATGCCGCAAGTGATGTAAGCGTCGACGCCACAAATGACGTAAGCCTCGACGCCGCCGATGCAGACCCAGACGAACCAGAAACGGCTGGGATTCGCGGCACGGTGACCTACGACGGAGAGCAGCAGGGAGCGATCACCGTCGCCGCCTTCAACGAAGATCCACGTGAAATCGAGGACTGGTCACCGGTCGCCAGCGACTCAGCGGGCAACTCCGAGGCATCCGCAGAATTTCCGTGGGATTACGAACTCACGGATCTGGAGCCGGGGACGTACTATCTCGTGGCGTTTTTCGACGTCGGCGCCGACAGCGGCAGCACCCCCGATGCGAGAGAGGACATCGTCGAGCTTTACGATACGACGATCGAGATCGCTGCCGGCGAGGTCGCAATTGTCGGCTTCGCCCTTACGGATCCCGTCCTCGGTGATGGCCAGGTAAGCGGCGTCGTCGACGGCCATGCTAGCATGGAGGGAGACGTCATCGTCGGCGCATACGCCAACTGGCCGCCGATGGATATGGGTCTTCCCGACTGCTACGCCGAGTACGCCGACGTCGACGTCCCGTTCACCTACGAGCTCGATTGCCTCGCCGAAGGTGATTGGCATATCGCCGCGCTGTTCTTCAGCGCCGATAGCGACGGTCTGAGCGCACCTGCCTTCACGACCACCTACGAGCACAACCCCGTCGAGATTTCGATGGAGACAAAGGTGTACGAAAATATCGACATGGAATTTTCGATCGGCTCCGGCGAAGTCAGCGGTGTGATTTCGGCGAACGTCCCGGCTTCCGGCGCGGTCGTCGTGGGGCTTTACGAGACATTCTCGCCCGAAGATCCCGGAACACCGGTGCACTATCAGACGTTTTACGTCGGCGAAGGCGGCTCGAGCTTCCCCCTCGACTACGACCTCGGCGATCTGCCTCTGGACACCTACCATCTCGCCGCGAGCATAGATCTCGACGCGCTGGAGTTCGAAACTGCCGACGCCTTCGCCATCTACGAGCACAACCCACTGGTCATCGACGCCGGCAACCTCGTCATTGATGACGCCGACCTGGAGTTCGACGTCGACGCGGGCAGGATATCCGGGCAGGTACACTACGAGGGACCGGCGGAAGGGGCGGTGCAAGTTGGGCTCTACGAAAGC
>SLPW01000523.1 GCA_007131755.1 Myxococcales bacterium
GACCGGGCTCGCGAGTTATTGGAGGACGCTCGTCGGGTCTTCGAAGAACACGGTGATTTTCGCGACGTCGCCCAATGCCTCAACAACCTCGGCGAAACCTATCGAAAAGACGGTCGCCTCGAGGAAGCGGAGCAGGCCTACAACGAGTCCGACGAGCTGCGCCGCCGCACCGGCCTTGGCGACAGCCCCATCGTGCTGCTCAACCTCGGCCTGGTGCGCCTGGAGCGAAACCGCATCGACGAGGCCGATCCCCTCTTCGAGCGCGTCCTCGACCTGCTCGCCGACTCCGATCGCCCCGCCTATATCGGGCTGGCCCACCTGGCTCGCCTTCCGGCCATGGCCCACCACCGCGACTGGGAGCGCTGGGACCACCACCTACGCCGCGCCAAGCACTACCTGGACACCACGGGCTTCGTCGACGCCGACCTGGCCGCCCTGGCCCAGAACGCCGGCCAACGGGCCCTGAAGGCCGACCAACCCGAACGCGCCCGCGCCGCCCTCTTCGTGGCCCGCAAACAATGGCTCAGCATGGGCCGCCAGGACCGCGCCGCCCATATCGATCGCATCATGCCCGACTGAGGCTTGAATGTGTCTGCGGGGTGCCTTGATTTAATGGTGGTTTCGTTCAATAGCACGCGAATTTTCCACCGCCACTTCGAAATGTACCGGGGGAGCCCCATGGCCAGCACCGACGTCGATCAGGACACCCGCCCGCCTCACCTCGCCATTATTGGCGGTGGTGTCGCCGGGTGTGCCGCCGCCTCCTGGGCTGCCTCCCACGGCGCCCGGGTCACCCTCTTTAACGCCGGTCTGCCCCTGGGGGGAGCCTGCATTCACGTGGGGACCTTTCCGGCCCGGTTGTTGATGACGGCGGCTACGGACCACCATCGCGCGGCGCATCCGCGCTTTGCGGGGCTTCATACCGAGGCCGGCAGGCCGGATCTCTCAAAGCTCAACGACCTTCGCCGCAAGACCTCCGAAGAGCTGCGCAACGCCTACCACCACACACTTACGACGCGTCCCAACGTGGAGCTCGTCGAGAAGCCGGCCTTTTTCATCGACTCCGAGACGTTGCGCGCCGGCGACGAGACGTTCGCCTTCGACCATGTCCTGCTTACGCCGGGCTCGCATTCGCTGTGGCCCGAGCTGGAGGGCATCGACGACGTCACCCC
This sequence comes from Myxococcales bacterium, assembly GCA_007131755.1. Taxonomy (GTDB): domain Bacteria; phylum Myxococcota_A; class Bradymonadia; order Bradymonadales; family Bradymonadaceae; genus SLJM01. Next base: position 1,173 of record SLPW01000523.1, read on the forward strand.
TCTCGCGATCGCCTCTCTCGGGGATCTGGGGCGGCTTCCGGAGAGCCTGGTCTTCGTCGAGATCAACGATGTCGCCATGGTCTACGCCCAACTCTTCGCCCGCCTGGGGACGCAGGTGACGATTCTCACGGAAGACAGGGAATTCTTTCGCCGTCATCACGGGCCGGACGCCATGGAGGCCATGTCCGAGATCGTGTCGTTGGAGGACATCGAGGTCCACGAAGAGGTGGCTCTCAAGGCTGTGCACAGCGACGGCGACGGCGTCGTATTGCAGGGAACCCGCGGGGGAGAGGAAGCGCACTGGCACACCGAGCATTTCGTCGTCGTCGATCATCGTCGCCCCAGAATCGAACACCTGGGCCTCGACGAGGCCGGGGTGGAGGTCGACGAGGGTGGCATATTGGTCATCGACGAATCACTGCAGACCACCAATCCCCGTGTCTTCGCCGCCGGCGACGCAATCGGACGCGGAAGTCACGCCTACGCCGCGGCTTACGACGCCATCCTGGCCGCCCGAAACGCCATCTTTCCGTCACGGACCGCCGGACATACCACGGCCGTGCCCTTTGCCATCTATACGGATCCCGAATTCGCCGGCGTGGGATGGAGCGAACACCGGGCCTGCCGCGCCGGCTTCGACGCCGACACGGCCGTCTGTCCTCTCGATGAGCTTCCGGCGGCCTGCGCCATCGGTCGACGCCGAGGCTACGTCAAATTGATCCGCGACCGCCGCTCGGACCGCCTCGTCGGCGCTCGCATCTTCGCACCTCATGCCGCAGAGCTGATCATGGAGCTCGCCCTGGCGGTGCGCTACGGCTTCGCCGTCAGCGAATTGGGCGCCTTCATCCATCCCCCGATCTCGCTTGGTGAGGCCATCGGACGGGCAGCGCGGCGCTTCACCCCCGCTTCGCGACCCCACGCCGGCCGTCCCTCCCCCTGAGATCACAGCCGAAACCCCACGCCCAGAGACCCGGTCATGCTGAAATGGGGCATATGGCGAAATCCACGAAATAGCGTGGCGTCTGCCTCGAGATAGACGTGACTGACCACCTCCACCGCCCAATTCAGTCCTCCGTACATCCCATGGGTGCCGGAGGCGCGCATCCCGGACACCTGCCAGCGTCGATAGCCGGCCTTTGCGGACAACCCGTCCCACCACCGATCGTCTGATTGCGGCAGGAGCGCCACCTGCCCTCCCGCCGACCATCCCCGCGAGGGAAAGCGTCCCCCCAACACCATCGTCCCATTGTGGATCCCCGCCTCCAGAGCGGCCATATCGCCGAAGTGCAACCTCCCCAGCCACTGTGCGCTCCACACCCCCCGATCCACACAGCGACAGGGCACGGAGTAGAAGGGACCACCACCGGCCATGATCGCCATCCCCGGTGCCGGCTCCGCCCTACTCTCCTCGGCCTCCTGAGCCGCTGCCGGCGCCGCTGCGGTGAAGACCAGAAGTGTCGTCAAAATTGCCACCACTATCTCTTTCGATCTCATCATTCCCCCCAGAATGGATGTCATCTAACATAAGCGGAGCGCGGCCAGCCTGGCCGCATTGCGGGCTAGCAGCCCGCGCTCCCGCGCTCCCGTCTAAATTGATGCTGCTCTGTGGCTATTGGATCGCCTCCAGGTAGTGCAACGCGCGGTCCATCACGGGATCTCCCGTTACGGTCAACCCGCCGGCCGCGCCCTCGTCGACGTCAGGACCATTTTCCACGTCCACCTCGATGGTGGGCGAAATGCCCGATTCGGAATGATCTCCCTCCGGGGTAGTGACCACGTAAGTGGAGACCTGAAACCAGATCCCTGGCACGAGCTGCTTGCTATATGCCGGGGCCGCCGCCCCCCCTCCGGTGCGCTCACCGATGATCACGCCCCGATCGTGATAGACCAGCCTGTGGGCGAAATAATTCGACGCCGAATAGGTCCCCCGATTGCTCAACAACACCACCTCCCCGTCGTAGATCTCTCCCCGGGGGCTCACCTTTAGTTGGCGATGGAGGTTTCCGTCGATATCCACCATATCGAAGGGAGGTTTGTCCTCGGAGATAAGCCTTCCGAACAAACCCTCAACCACGGACGGATAGCCTCCGCCGTTGCTCCGCAGATCGACGATCAATCCCTTTGTGTCCATCACCTCATTGAGCGCCCGATCGATGCGTTCGATATCGTCGATGAACCCGAAGGTGTCGAGATGGAGATAGCCGATATCATCGCCGTAACGACGGATCGTGGGCTCGTCGAACATACTGCTGCGCACCATCTCCACAACCTGTCCGCCCTCCATCTCCAATTCCAGCATCGTCCCCGCCTCACCGGCCAGAGCGAGCTGCGGACCCCTCAGCGCCACCTCGCCATCGATCCCGCCCTCTACCCAGACGTCGGCCTCGGCCAGGGCTGCATGGGCGTCGATCCCGTCGATGGCTACGACCTTCTCCCCGATGAGCCCCGTCCACTCCTCGTCGGCGCTGACCACCAGGACGTCTCCGCCGACGCGACGCACCTCCACCGCCGCCACTCCCGGCTCCTGCAGGGCACGTCGCTCCATCCGGGTATGGCCATCGCGAAGAAGTCTCAACGAATAATTGACGGCTCGCAAAAAGGAATCATCCGAGTCCGCCTCCAGCGTGGTGTACAACTCCTGGGAAAACTCATCCAGATCGACCCCCTTGTACTCCGCAAAGGGATAGGTCTCGGCCACCATCTCATCGATAGTCTCCACCACACACAACCGCTGATCGTCATCGAGCGGAAACTCTCCGCATACGGGGCCGTCGCTACATCCCCACAGGCCCGCGACCACCAACAGGGCCAACATACACCCAGGCATTCGTGTCATCTTTTCTCCCCTTTTTTTCGTTCTCGGTCTCGGGCTCGGTCTCGGGCTCGTTCTCGGGCTCGTTCTCGGGCTCGTTCTCGGGCTCGTTCTCGGGCTCGTTCTCGGGCTCGTGGTCTACCCCGAGCCCGATTCCGAGGTC
>SLPW01000101.1 GCA_007131755.1 Myxococcales bacterium
CCCGTGATGAGCGACCCCGGGGTTCGGACTGCCGTCCCTTTAGCTCGGCGGTGGAGCGTCCGGCCCATCCGGCCTCGTCGGTGGACGTAGAGCCCTTTCGCTACTGGGGATTGAGGGCGGGCTGGCGCATTCCATCGCCGGCGATGATCGAGGCATCGGACCAGGCGCTCGAAGATGCTCTCAAAGAGACGATTGTCGAATTTGGATCAAAGAACGATGATGGATGAGTGCAGCCGAGTTTTTTTCGGCAGTCGGGAAGACGAGACTTCCCGGTGGAGATCAAACCGCGACAGAGGCATGGCAATGAAGAAGTTTTGGGCAGTGGTGATCGTGGTGTCCGTATTGCTTATAGCGGCACCTGTGAGCGCACAATCGGCAGAGGGACGTCCAGCCGGGTTTGGGGCCGGTCTCGGATTCGGATCCTTCGTCACCGGGGTCTCCTTGAAAAAGCACGACGGCGATCGGGCACTTCAGGGAGTGATCGGTTGCGGATGGAGGTGGGGATACGGGCGCCGGGGGCACCGGACAAGGGGAAGCCAGTGTCGAGGAATGGGCGTAAGCGGCGATCTGCTCTTGAGTATGCCGGTGATCACCGATGAGGGTTCAGTGATTCTGGCCTGGAACGTCGGGGGGGGAGCGTCGGTGGGTGTCTGGGATCATTACTACGAGGGAGACCGGCTGTGGCTGGGCGGACAATTCGTCGCCGGCCTGGAGTTTATCTTCCCCGGAGTGCCGCTGGATCTGGTGTTGGAATGGCGGCCCAGTCTATTGGTGATTCCCACCGGCGATTTCTGGTTCGGTCAGGCCGGATTCCACGTGCGCTATTATTTTTGACAGGTCCAACTTTTGAAGCGTCCAACGCCGGGGGGTCAGTTGCGCTGGTTGAGAAAGCGGGCGATGCGTCGGCAGGTTGAGAAATAAGCCGACGCCCCGCGCTCGACGACCACTTCAAAGCCCTTTCTGGGAGCGTCGAGCAGGGCCGTGGTCTGGAGTCGACGCACGGGGAGGGTCTTATCGCCGCCGCGGCGCTGCTCTTCTTTTGCGTCGTGGTTTTCGATGTCTTCCTTGCGCGTGGTCATAATAGCTGAAAGGTTGGGGCGCCAATGTGGAAGGGAATCATCAGATCAACGGCTCCATCATACAGAATGAACAGGAGACGTCGAGGTTCGTTTACGGCTCGCGTTGAGGATGGGAGAGAGCGAATGGGAAAGGAAGATACGACGGTGTTGCAGCGCGAAGTGGATGAGGCGGGGATCTGCACGGTGACCCTCAATCGCGAGGGGTCGCTCAACGCTCTCAACGGAGCGCTGGTGGAGGCGCTTGGCGAGGCGTTTTACGAGATGCGCTATGATGATGGAATTCGGGTCGTCATCGTCACCGGGGCGGGAGAGCGCGCCTTTTGTGCAGGCGCCGACCTGGTGGAGCGCCGTGAGATGGAGGAAGTTGAGGTCAGACGCCGCATCGACGACTATCGCGAGGTGTTTCGGCGCATCGCCACCATTTCCAAGCCTACGATCTGCGCCATCAACGGCTACGCCTTCGGAGGGGGATTGGAGCTTGCGCTGGCCTGCGATCTGCGGGTGGTCGATGAGGATACGCAGATCGGCTTGACGGAGGTGAAGTTGGGAATTATCCCCGGAGCGGGAGGCACCCAGCGATTGACACGAGCCGTCGGTGTGGCCCGGGCCAAGGAGTTGATCTTTACGGGCGCGAGGATCTCCGGGAGCAGGGCTGCCGAGATTGGATTGGTCAATTACGCCGTGGCTTCCAGGGATCTGATGAACAAGGCTCGTGAATTGGCAGAGAAGATGATCACCTCGGCGCCCATCGCCGTGGCCCAGGCAAAGCGGGCCATCGATAAGGGAAGCGAGATTGATCTGGAGAGTGGACTGGAGTTGGAGAGCGCGGCCTATGCCGTGACCCTTCCGACGCAAGACCGCCAGGAAGGACTGGCGGCGTTTAAGGAAAAGAGAACTCCCGAGTTCAAAGGGAAATGAGAGCTCACCAAGCGCGAATGCAGGAGACAAGATGAGCAAGGCGTCCAAGTCGCAGATCGACGAGTTGTCACAGTTGGATCGGGAGGTCGTTGAGAAGCGCCACCAGATCGATAGCGGTGGAAAGCAAAAATACCATGAGCGCAACCGAGAGCGGGGAAAACTCTTCGTTCGAGAGCGGCTGGATTTGTTGCTGGACGACGGGTTGGAGATCGAAGACGGGGCCTTTGCCAACGTGCAGGCCGGCGACCTTCCGGCCGACGGGGTGGTCACGGGAGTGGGCAAGGTCAACGGGCGTCGCGTGGCGGTGATCGCCAACGACTCCACTGTGAAAGCAGGCTCCTGGGGCTGGCGTACCGTGGAGAAGATGATTCGAATTCAGGAGACGGCGGAACGGCTGAAGATTCCCCTCGTCTATCTCATCGACTCCGCAGGGGCGCGGATTACGGACCAGCTCGAGATGTTTCCGGGGCGAAGAGGGGCGGGCAAGATCTTCTACAACCAGGTGCGCCTGTCGGGCTATGTGCCTCAGGTCTGCCTGTTATTCGGCCCCTCGGCGGCGGGAGGAGCATATATTCCGGCCTTCTGCGACGTGGTGGTTATGGTCGAGGGCAACGCCTCGATGTATCTGGGCTCGCCACGTATGGCGGAGATGGTCATCGGGGAAAAGGTGACCCTGGAAGAGATGGGCGGGGCGAAGATGCACTGCAAGAAGTCGGGATGCGGTGACGTCCTGGTGGACAGCGAAGAGGAGGCCCTTCGATTTTGTCGCGACTACCTGGAGTACTTCCCCTCCCATTTCGGGGGGGAGGTTCCGACAGGGGAGCCGAAGGAGCCGAAAGAGCAAAAGAAGAGCCTGGAGGAGTTGATTCCGAAGAATCAGAATCGGGCCTTCAATATGAAGAAGGTCATCGCCCATCTGGTGGATGACTCGGAGTTTCTGGAGATCAAAGCCGAATTTGCAAAGGAGCTGATTACCGCCCTGGGGCGCATCGACGGTCGTCCGGTGGGGATCGTGGCCAGCCAGCCGCGCTGGAAGGGAGGAGTGCTCTTCGTGGACTCCGCCGACAAGGGGGCGCGATTCATCTCTCTATGTGATGCCTTTGATATTCCGCTGATCTTTTTGGCCGACGTCCCGGGGTTCATGATCGGGACGAAGGTGGAGAAGGAGGGGATCATTCGCCATGGGGCGAAGATGATCTCGGCGGTGAGCGAGGCGACGGTGCCAAAGCTGTCGGTGGTGGTGCGCAAGGCCTACGGGGCTGGATTGTACGCCATGTGTGGGCCCGGCTTTGAGCCCGACGCCACCCTGGCACTACCGGAGTCGATGATCGCCGTCATGGGACCCCAGGCGGCGATCAACGCCGTATACGCGCGCAAGATCCAGGCCCTGCCCGAGGAGGATCGACCGGCCTATGTGGAGAAAAAGCGCGCCGAATACGAAGAAGATATCGATATCTATCGGCTCGCCAGCGAGCTGATCGTCGACGAGATGGTCACCAAAGGAGATCTTCGAGACGAATTGCGTCGCCGGCTTGCGGTCTACGAGACGAAGCAAAAGGGCTGGCCGGAGAAAAAGCACGCAGTGACTCCTGTGTAACGGATCGCAGAAGAGGAATGACAGAAGGCAGAAGTCGGAGCTGTGTCCAGGTGATCGCGCCAGAGCCTGTGGGGTTTCGATGAGGTATGACAGGGATTTCGCGGTGTGAAATGAGGAGACAGGGCAAATGGAAACGGAAAAGGTAGACGAGGCGGTCGACGGGATCGACGAATTGATCGCCCAGGGGGAGTTCGAAGAGGCCGACGAGGCTCTGGAGGGGGCGATCGAGCGGTTTGGGGAGGTCGAAGAGTTGCTGGTGCTGCGAGCGGAGCTGGCGCTGGAGGCCGAGGAATACGGCGAGTGTGTGGCCGCCGCGGAGTACGCGCTGAATAATGGTGAGGAGTACGACGACGAGGTGCGCGGCCAGTTGTTGGAGCTGAAGGGCTATGCCCAATTTTGTCTCGACGACTCCGAAGAGGCGCGAAAGTCCTTTAATGAGGCGATTCGTGTCGGCGGCGGACGCTGGGAGGCGCTGTTGGGACGGGCGATGGTTCACGAGGACTTATTCTACGACCGGGCGGCGCTGCTGGATCTGGATCGAGCGATCGCTGTCGACGACCAGGAGGCGCAGCCCTTTGCGATTCGAGGCAATATTCGACTTCGCAGTGGGAATCTGGAGGAGGCCGAAAAAGACCTGGAGCATGCCGTGGACATTGATCCCGACGATGAAGAGTCGAGGCTGAGCCTGGCGCGAGTGCAGGCGACGGCGCGCAAGACGTCGGCGGCCATGGAGACTCTGGAGCCCCTGGTAGAAGGAGGAGAAGACCCGGCGTATGTGATGCCGGCAGCCCTGTTGCGAAGCCAGTTGTCGTTGACTCTGGGAAGTACCGATGCGGCCAGGGAGGATGCGGAGGTGGCCATCGAGGCGGCAGCTGATGAGCCCTGGGGATATCTGCAGCTTGCGGCCTGTGAACTGACGGCCATGCGCCCCGGAGATGCCATCAGTGCGAGTAAGAAGGCGGAGGCGACGGTGGACGACGTCTCGCAGATCCCCGATATCTATGCGCTCAGGGCGTCGGCCTACGACCAGTTGGAGAAGGCCGACAAAGCAAAGCAGATGCGACAAAAGGCGGAGGGTACAGCTCGACTTCCGGCGGTGGTCTACGGGGAGATCCTCAACCCGGCACAGAACGTTCCCATCAATCCCGACAAGCCCATCGATGCCCGAACGTTGATGGAGCAGATCTTCGAAGATCCTTCGCAGGCCCCCGAGGGCTATGAGGAGGCACTTCGCCAGGCGATTGCACGAATTCCGGAGTTGATTCAGCAGAATCCGGGAGCGGAGCGACTGAGGTTGAATCTACCGCAGATTCCGGGGTCGCAGGAGGCTCCGAAGAGCCTGGTCATCGAGGTCAATCAACGAACCAAAAGTGGCGGCGCCACGGGGTGACGATGCGAGAGATCTTGCACGAAGATGGGGAATTGACGTTGGCCCTGGTCGTCGACGACGGAAGCTTGATGGTGGAGCTTCAATCCACCGAGCATGGACCCGATCTGAGCGAGCCCCACGAAGTGGTGGTCGTCGTCGACGGGCAGGGGCGACGACTCGAGGTCGAGGGGCCGCAGCGGGCGACGGCGGTGGTGCACCCGCAACTGGAGGAGGAGCCGGAGGCGATGATGCTGATGGTCAGGGTCTTCGAGTTTTTCGAGGGGTGGGAGCTCTTCGCTGATGAATCGGATTAGATGCGGCGCACAATGACGGCCATGGTCTCGATGCCCTCTTCGGCCCAGCGGCGCTTGTAGGCCATATCACTTCCCAGGTCGTAGCTCTGGACGCCCTCGTCGCAGAGGTATTCGATCATACGGAGTTGGGCGAGGCTGCCGGGAGAGTGATTTCGGTAGGCGTCGTCAAAGCTCATCTGCAGGCCCCGAAAGCTGTCTTCGAAGACACCGCCGAAGCAGTAGGCGATGTCCTTGCCGTCGAGGGTCAAGAAGAGAAAGCGCAGGGCGTTGCGCCTGGCGAGTCGGGGAAGCATGTCGCGATAGAAGGTCTTCATGGGGCCATCGATGATGCCCGTGTCGGCGTTGGCCTTCCAGCTTTGGTGCTCTACGTCCAGGGCGCGAGCGAAGAGTTCGTCGATTGCCTGCGCAGCTGTGGCGCGGTCGAAGTAGTCGACATCCAACCCGGCCGCTTCGGCCCGACGTCGGTTGCGGCGAAGGTTGGCCCGGAATTTGGAAGATCGGCGGCTCAAGAAGCCCTCTACTCCTCCCTGGAGGCTGGCCACGCGGCGTACTGAGGATGGACCGAGGCCCAGCGAGAAGTGGCCCCGAAAGCCGCGAATAAGCTCCTGGAAGTGGGTGGAGTCGGGGTTGATACCCGACAAAAAGAGGATATCCCACTGAAGGTCGGTGGAGCGGCACAGGTCGACGAATTGACGAGTCAGCTCCGCCGGGGCAGGGCCGACGAGGGGGCTGGCAAGCGCCCAACTCGCCTCCAGGGGATGGACGTAGGTTCCGAGGCTGCGGTCGGTGCCGATGCCCAGGACGGCGAAGCCCTCCTCGGATTGGTGCGCCCACAGGCGGTGGTCTGGCAAAAAGGCGCGCCAGGCGGGGAGGATCCAGAAACTCGACGAGCAAAAGCGGTCGATATCTGGAGTTCGGCCGACGGCGTCATCGAATTCTCGAGCCCGCCGTTCCAGTTCTGTGATCGTCAACTCGCGCATTTCTAAGGGTGAACTCGCAGAATACGGTGAGGAGAAATGGCAACGGCAGCGTTGAGTGCCTCGTCGATTCCATGTAGCGTCATAGTCGTGGTTCCTGTTTTTGTAGTCCACCGAAGTCATAGACAAAGTCTTGACTTTCGCCGACACCATCTCTAAACGTAAGGCGTTTTGAGGTCTGCGAAAGTTTCTAGTATCGACCAGCGAATTTTCGGCGGCTTCTGCCGGTTATCCGACGTCTTTGGAGAAGCGCGAAAGCGGTACCTCTCCATGTCGAGCTGAAGTTGCCACAGAAGGTGTATCGGATGGATTTCCGAAGGGCAAAATACCTGCTTCCAAATCTATTCACTCTGTCCAGCATCTGCGCCGGATTGTTCAGCATCCATATGTCGACGACGGCACAGAACGTCTCGGATATCACGCTGGCGGCGTGGTTGATCGTGGTGTCCATGGTCTGTGATCTGTTGGACGGGCGTGTAGCGAGGATGACGAAGGCCGAGAGCGAGCTGGGGATTCAGCTCGACAGCCTTGCCGATGCCATCAGCTTTGGCGTGGCGCCGGCCTTTCTTCTCTATCATTGGGGAATGGCGGAGTGGGGGCCTCTGGGGATGTTCGTGGCCTTCGGCTACGTGGGGTGTGCCGTGATGCGGCTTGCTCGCTTCAATGTGCTGACGGGACAGGCAACGGAGGCCAAGAAGTTCTTCGTCGGTCTTCCCACGCCGCTGGCGGCGGGGACGGTGGTGTCATTGGTGATGGCCCACGTGTCGTATACGGAGACGATGGCCGTTTCGGGAGCGGCGGCGAGTGTTGCGGCGGTGGCGCTGCTGTTGGGGGGGTTGATGGTGAGCAATGTGCGTTATCGCACCTTCAAGAATATCGGCCTCAGTGGGCGGGTTGCGGCTCTTGCGTCGGTGGTGGTGCTGACGTCAGCGGCAGTGTCCGTATTCTTGAAGCCCAGCGTGGCTTTCGTGTTGCTGATGGTGGCCTATATCACCCTCGGTCTGGGCGGCGGACTGGTCCATCTGGGCAAGTATGTCTTTGGCTCTGCCGGTGAGGAGAGCCCCCTATTTGCCGAGATGCGTGACGGCGAGTCGACGTAGTAGACCGGGGCGAAGTGGCCTGCGAGAAGCAGACGTGAATTTCCCGGCAGTTTTCCAGGGACAGTAGAGCGTGATTGAAAAGTAGGGGTGATGCGCTATTCTCGGTGTTGGAGTGCGAAGAGGATGTTGAGTTGTGACGATCGTTGATGACGGGAGAAAGGCGCGAGATGAGATATCGAAGGATGGAGAAGAAGGCTCGGCGATGGATGCTAGCGTCGTTGGTGGCTGCGTTGATGGTGGGCACGTTGGGGTGCGACGAGGAGATTGAAGATCCGGAGAAGGAGGAGGAGGGGCCCTTCGATTATGTCGAACATGATCCCTATCAACTGGTGCCCTTTCAGGACGGGGTGGACCGGGAGATGGGGTTTGCGGGAATCGTCGATGATCGCCGCCCGGCAGAAGACGAGGTGCGGGTGGGGCGAATCGAGGGGGAGGAGACGGGGTTTTTCGGGGTCTGGAGTCACTGTAGGCCCGGGGATTTTCTGCTGACCAATTCGGAGATCGAGGTCTGCATTCAGGAGGAGTCGACGAACCGCTTCGAGACCTATTCGGGGGGAATGTTGGTGGACGCCCGGCGCCACGATCAGCCCGATGGGGAGGAAGACGTATTGGATATGGTAATTCCCCTTCTCATCGATCTGTCGACGGCATCGGCCGAAAAGGTGGAGGTGGTGCGCGATGGAAGCGACGGTGATGTGGCGGTACTGCGAGTGACGGGGACGGATATCGAACTCGGTCACCTCACGGGGGTTTTGGGCACCCGTCTTCGTAGTTCTATGGGCGCGACGGTAGAGACGGAATATCGCCTGGAGCCCGGCAGTGATGCAGTGGAGATGGTCACCCAGTTGACGGTGGACCGAGAACAACCCTTTCACTGGCACGTCGGTGATTGGTTCGCCTACGGCGACCGAGCGCGGGCGTGGTCGCCGGGTCACGGGTTTGGCGTCTACAGTGGTGAGCAACCCTGGCTGGCCGGCGTCGGCGATGGTCACAGCTTTGCGTTGGTCTTCGAAGATGGGGCCTCACCGATGGGGGTGGGAGAGCAATTCGCGATTCCCTTCGCAGAAATGCGCGCCGACCGCATCCAATTCAACGACGAAGATCCGGGGGCCTATCGCCGCTGGTTCGTTGTCGGCGATGGGACGCTGGATTCGGTGCGCAAGGCCGCAGCCGAGGTGCGTGGCGACGAGCTTTCCGGCGAGCCCGTGTCGCTGAACGTACAGGACGAAGGAGGAGCGCCCGTAGAAGGAGCCCAGGTGTTGGTGACGCGCGATGGGGAGGCGATCACCTTCGGACATAGCGACGCTCAGGGCAGCCTGGAGTTGGTATTGGAGTCTGGAAGCTACGAGGCCCAGATCAGTGAATTCGGGGGGCCCAAGGAGGTGGAGGTGTCCTTCGAGGTTGGCTCCGGAGAGGTGGATCTGACGGTGCCCCAGCTTGCGACGATATCATTGGAGGTCAGCGAGGACGTCAGTGCTGAGTGGATCCCGGCGAGGGTGAGCTTCCAACACTCGCAGTGGGGAAGCTGGTTCGATTATGCCGCAGACGGAAGCCTGGAGGTGAAGGTTCCCGCAGGGCAGATCGACATCACGGTCACCAGGGGGTTCGAATACGACCTGTATCAGGAGTCTCTGGATCTCGACGTTGGAGAGGAGCGCGAACTGGACATCGTATTGGTGCGCAGCCTCGACACCGAGGGATGGCGAAGCGGGGATTTCCACCAGCATATGGAGCCCAGCTTGGACAGCCGGATTAGTGTTCGCCAGCGGGTGTTGGAGAACGCCACACAGGGAGTGGATCTGGCCGTGAGCACCGATCACGACGTGGTCACCGATCTACGCCCGGCGATCGAAGATCTTGGGCTTCAGGACCACCTGTCGTCATTTCCGGGAGTGGAGATCTCACCGCTATACGCCCATTATAATCTGTATCCCGTGGAGTATCGCCCGGAGAAACGCGGGCGTGGTTCCATCGAGCTGGCCTTGATGGACGATGGCGAGGTCAAGAAGCGTCGGATGCCGGAGATTATCTCCATGGCTCGTGCCTTCGAGTCCGATCCGGTAGTGCAGATGAACCATCCTCGAAATAATTCGGGGATGATGAACCACGTCCGATTCGATCCGGAAGACTTCTCAACAGATGGAAATGAGGACGACTTCGCCTCCGATATCGATGCCATCGAGGTCATCAATCGATATGGTCATGTCTGCATGGTGCTCGCCGACTGGAGTGGACTGATCAATGCGGGACATCGAGTCACGGGCCTGGGGAATTCGGATACCCACGGAGCTGACGGGGAGGCGGGAGTACCCAGAAATTATATGGTCATGGACCGCGATCCGGGCGATATCGATGCGGAGCCGGTGCGTGAGGCGATTCGAAACCAGCGGGTCAGCGTGGCGTCGCAGGCCTTCATCGACTTTACGGACGGGACCCTTCCGGGAGACGAGGTTGAAGTCGGTCCCGATGGGCTCGTGGAATTCGATATCCGGGTGCAGACGCCGGACTGGGCCGAGGCGCTATCGCTATTCGTCATCGTCAACGGAGAGGTCGTCGAGGCCATGGGCCGTTCCGAAGAAGACGGGCCCTATGATTTCGAGGAGACCATTGAACTGGAGATCGAGGAGGACTCGTGGGTGATTTTCTGGACCGACGGTCCCCGTCCTAACGCACCCGTTCCGGTGACGAGACAGGTCATCGGATTTACGAATCCGGTCTACCTGAAGACGGGAGGCGGTGAGTGGCAGCCTCCGGGAGTGCGTCCCCTTGATCTGGAACAGATCGATACGGGATATTGCGATTGAGGTTCGTTCGTTGCGCTCGGCTTTGCCTCGCGGGTAGTTACGCTCGGCGGGGCTTCGCTTGTAGTTGCGTTCGCTGCGCTCACTTGTGGTTGCGTTCGCTGCGCGCACTTGTAGTTGCGTTCGCTGCGCGCACTTGTAGTTGCGTTCGCTGCGCGCACTTGTGGTTGCGCTCGGCGGGGCCTCGCTTGTAGTTGGGTGCGCTGGACGACGCGCACTTGTAGTTGGTAGTTAACAAACGACGAGCGAACGCAGTTAAGTGAGCGAAACCACAAGCGAGTGCAGTTCAACGAGCGAAACGACGAGCGAGTGCAGTGCAACGAGCGAAACCACAAGCGAGGCGAAGCCGAGCAAAACCACAAGCGAGTCCTTATTGATGTTGGAACTAGTGAGGGACCGTCTGGATAACACGCTGGTCTCGTCGATCGAGCCCGAGGTGTGGGAGCGGATTCGGTCGATGGAGGCGGGGCAGAACGAGCACGGATACGATCCGTTCGGATTCAACCCGGAGTCGTTGAAGTATATCGTACCACTGGCGGTGGGGTTGTATCGCCATTATTTCCGGGTCGAGGCCTACGGGATCGATCAGATTCCTGATCGGGGGCGGGTATTGCTGATCTCCAATCACACCGGCCAGATTCCGCTGGACGGGATGATGATCGCCACGGCGACGCTGGTCGAGAAGCGTCCGCCGCGCATGGCTCGCAGCATGATGGAGCGCTGGGTGCCATCGATCCCGTTTATTTCCACAATTTTCGCTCGCTGCGGACAGGTGGTGGGCACCAGAGACAACGCCCGGATGTTGTTGCATCGCGAGGGCTGTATTTTGGTCTTTCCGGAAGGGGCGCGCGGGATCAATAAGACCTATGATCGGGCCTACGAGTTGGAGCGATTCGGACGGGGATTCATGCGCCTTGCCCTGGAGACAAAGACCCCGATTGTGCCGGTGGGGGTAGTGGGAGCAGAGGAGCAGATGCCGGCGCTTTATGACGTAAAGCCGCTGGCGAAATTATTGGGGATGCCGGCGTTTCCCATCACGCCCACCTGGCCATTTTTGGGTCCCTTGGGCGCCCTTCCGCTGCCGGTGAAATACCGAATATATTTCGGGGCCCCCATGGAGTTCGAGGGCGATCCGGACGACGAGGATCGGGTGGTGGGAGCGAAGGTGGAGCAGGTTCGCGATGCGATCCGCCAGTTGCTCGCTCGAGGTCTCGAGGAGCGTGAAGGAGTATTCTTTTGACGAGGCGTTCTAGACGACACCGAAAGCAGCGGGTGGTGATCACCGGCATTGGTGGCAATCTCGGGCGCGCCGTGGCGCGGCGTCTCCATCGCCACTACGAGGTGGTGGGCATCGACCGGCGCACGGTGCGACATATGCCCAAGGATATCGATATCGAGCAGGTCGATATTCGACGCCGGCGCGTGGAGGACGTCTTCCGTCGGCAGGATCTGGATGCAGTGGTGCACCTGAATATCATGCACGATCCTCGAACGCGCCAGGACGAGCACCACCAATTCAATATTGTGGGGACCCAGAAGATCTTCGAGCTCAGCGCCGAAAATCGGGTGCCGAAGGTGATCGTATTGTCCAGCGCCGACGTCTACGGGCCGGATCCGAGAAACGATCAATTCCTCACCGAGGAATCAGCGTTGATGGGGGGCCAGAACTTCGAGGCCATCCGCGATCTGATCGCCCTGGACATGTTCTGCAACACCTTCTTCTGGCGTCACCCCGAGATTGAGACGGTGATCCTTCGACCGGTGCATATCGTGGGCAGCGTCAACAATGCCCCGAGCAAATACCTGCGTCTGGAGCACCCGCCGACGATCCTGGGATTCGATCCCATGGTGCAATTGATCCACGTCGAGGACGTGGTCACGGCGATCGAACAAGCGCTGACCCCGGGGATACGAGGGGTTTTCAATATCGCCGGACCTTCGCCGGTTCCCCTATCACTGATCTTGAAGAGGTTGGGACGCAAGCCGCGCCCGCTGCCAGAGCCAGCTTTGAAGATGATGTTGAAGACGGCCTGGACACTCAAGTTGAGCGATTGGCCGGTACCGGAGCTCGATCATATCAAATATATATGCATGGTGGACGACGAGCTGGCACGCGAAAAGTTGGGGTTTGAGCATGAACACGATCTCGAGGCGATCCTCCGCGAAGTGAATAAGGAGCCTCAGCCCTGGTAGGAAGCGTTCAGGAAGCTCACGGAACGCCTACAAAGTAGCATATTCTATCGAAGGGCACGGAAGAATCCACTCGATCCGTATTCACTCTCGGCCAGTATCTATGCGGCTATCTCGACAACACAGCGAACCACTGACTGATCCATAAGAAGGGTTTTTCGGAGACGATAGCGTCCCCGCTATAGGCAGTCACTGCGACGGACTGCGCAGGACTGCTGATGCGCGGGAGCACATCGTCTCCGGTAGCCCTATTTTCCAGTCCGAAAGTGGATCGGTATCGAGTGGGAAGAACCGACAAAAAAAAGGAGGTGGGAATACAGAGGATTTACGCTATAGTAGGGCCACTGTTTTTTTCAGTAGTGCGTGGGCGAACATGAATTCGGGAAGTCCAACGGAGCCTTTTTGAGCGATAGTGGCGATTGAATTCGCAGATCGACAAGGGAACGAGACGAGCTTGCCGTATCGCCGGGCTTGCGCTCCATGTCCACGGGTCGCGGTTTTATTTTCGAGTAGTCAAGAATAAAAGGAATGAACCATGGATCTGGATAAAGAAGTTTTTACGACCTTCGAGGCGGCGGATATCTGCAATGCGAATATCACGTCCATCAAGAATTGGATCGATCAGGGGGAGTTAAACGCCTTTCGCACTCCTGGTGGTCATTATCGCATCGAGCGCGAAGTCCTGGATGACTTCTTGACTCGCCACGGAATGCCAAATCCCTTCGCGCGCAACAGGAAGAAAAGAGTATTGGTGATCCATCGCGCAGACGAGGAATGGCTCGATGTGTTGGAGCAGAGATTGGGACCGGAGCACGAATACGATGTTGCAGCAGAGGCGGTGGAGGCGGTGCTCAAGCTTGGGCACTGGCAGCCCGATGTGGCGGTGGTGGACTGCGGGGTCGAAGAGTTGGATGTGGAGGGATTGTGCAGAACGGTGCGTGAGTACGATGAGCTTCGGCCGATGACGATGGTCGTGGTCTGCAATGAAGAGATGGAAGGGCGTGCCGAGTCGTTCGTACAGGCAGGCGCCGACGAGACGCTGACCGCCGAATGTGGACCGGAAGAGGTCTGCCGGGTGTTGCAGCGAGCGTTATCGTAACAGTACCGGCTGCGCTAAAGACTCCGCAGCCGGTACTGTATAATTGGTGAGCGATCAGATTCGTCGTGCCTTGACGGTGATGGCATCACCGGCGACGGAGCTGTCGAGGATCTCGAAGCCGGCGCGCTCGATCCGCTTGAGCAATTCGTCGCGGGAGAACCAGTGAAATCGAGTGGGGAATTCGGCAGCTCGCTTTAAGAGACGTCGAAGAAGTCCCTTTCCGAGGATGAAGGTATCGACGACGCAAATGCCGTCTGGTTCGAGGACGCGGGCGAAATTGCGAAGGCCCTCGTCGATATCGTTCATCAGATGAAGGGTTCCGGCGCAGTGGAGGCGATTGTAGGCCCCACGACGAACGGGAATGCGGGTGCCGTCGCCGCGCAGCAGAAAGACTTTCCCGTCCAGGTTCTCCTGCTCGATATTGCGGCGGGCGTTTTCCAGCATCGGCCAGGACAGGTCCATTCCCACCACCAGGGGAAGGTCGGCGTCGGAGGCGCTGGCCTCGGCGAGGCCGATCCGCTGTGCGAAGTAGCGGGTGAAATTAGCGGTGCCGCACCCGACGTCCAAGAGACGCAGGTCATCTGCCTCGAGATCCAGAAAGTCGGCAGACAGACGGTATTCCTCGCGCATGGGACGTGAGCTGACGATTTTGGTCAGCCGGGGCCGCATGAACTCCTCGTACATCATTGAATACAGCCGGCTCTCCATGATCCGCTGGCTCACGGAGCGATCCGGAGGGGAGGGAGGAGCGAGATCGACGATGCCGCGTTTGAAGCTGAATTGGCGCTGGCAGGCCTGACAGGTCAGGCTGCTGGCGCCGACGTCGAAGCGGTCATGGCCGCAGGCGGGGCAGCGAAGGGTGTCCAGAAAACGCTGCTGGAGGTTAGCGGCAGCGGAGACGGGCCGAATGCGGGCCTGTGCCGGCCGTGGCTCGGCAGATGCGGCCGCCGCCGTGCGCCCGGCGCCTGCAGCAGGAGAGGGCTCGGGCGGAGGTGTGGGCTCGGGAGCGCGCCCGTTCGTCTTGGGAGTGCGCTCGGGCCGCACAGCGCCGTTTCCACGCTCGGCGGCGGATTCTTCCTTCTTCTCCGCTTCCGGCGTGGGAGCCTGAGCCTTCTTCTTTTTGGCGGTGTCCGATTTCTCCGCTTTGGCGATGCGTTCGGCGGAGCTCAAGATGGTCTTCGCCTTTTTGGCTCCGACACCTTTGAGGTCGGTGAGTTTTCCCTCCTGTCCGAACTCGACGATGTCGGCGATGGAGCGAATGCCGTGATCGTCGTACAAAAGTTCGGCCATTTTGGGGCCGACAAATCGCACGCGGGAGAGTTCCTCGAGTACTGTGCTCTTACGCTTTGCCATCGAATCCATCCGTCGTCAGACACAAAATTTGTTCATTCCACCAGTGGGTTGATTCAGGGACCGGGTAAACCATAGCTCCCAGTCGGCATTAGACAAGGAATTGACGCACTGCGTCAATAGGGAGTTGGAAATCGGGTGATGGGTGAACGGCAGGTGATGGGTGGTGGGTGAACGGCAGGTGGTGGGTGTTGACGGCAGGTGGTGGGTGAACGGCAGGTGATGGGTGGTGGGTGATGGGTGAAAGGGCAGGTGGTGGGTGAAGGGCAGGTGGTGGGTGGTGGGTGTGGGGGATCAGGTCGGTTCGTCGATAAGTGGTGCGAGGTGGCGCGCGATGAGAGTGGGGCAGTCGTCGGGCTGGACGGCGCGGTACCACTTGTTGTCGGGATAGAAGACGACGGTGGTGCCGCCGACGTGGCACCACCCCAGACAATTTGTTCGGGTGAGCCAGATGCGGGTGCGCAGGTGATGCTCGTCGAGCCAGTGAGCGAGAATAGCGTGGATTTTCTCCGCCCCGGCCTCGGCACAGCAGGGCATCGAGGAGTCGTCACGGCTGTTGGTGCATACCAGAATATGGGCCAGGCAATTTGTGGTGTCGACGGGGATCATGACTTCTCCTGCGTCAGGCCGACGAGGCTGCGGGTTTGCGGGCTACGGCGACGCGATCTCGATCGCCGTAATCGGTGATGATCTCGATGTCCTCAAAGTCCTGGGTGGCGAGAAGATCGCGAACGGCCTCGGCCTGTCGATGGCCGATCTCGAAGAGCAGATAGCCGCCGGGCCGAAGAGATAGTCGGGCCTGTGGGATCAGACGCCGTATGACGTCGAGGCCGTCCTCTCCTGCAAAGAGGGCGTTCGCCGGCTCGAAGTCACGCACTTCTGGTTGGATGTCGTCGCGATCCCTCTCCTCCACATATGGGGGGTTGCTGACCACGAAGTCCAGGGGAAGCCAGGTGCCGGGAAGGGCGTCGAGGAGGTCGCCCTCAAAAAAAGAGATGCGTTCCTCGAGCTGGTGGGTGGAGGCGTTTTTCCTTGCCAGGTCGAGGGCGTCTTCGCTGGTATCGGTGGCGGCGACTTGAAGCAAGGGGCGTTCGGAGGCGACGGCGATGGCGATGGCCCCACTGCCGGTGCCGATGTCGACCAGATGGCCCGCAGAGTCGGTATCGAGCAATTTCAGCACAGTTTCGACCAGAACTTCCGTATCGGGCCTGGGGATGAGCACCCTGGGATCGACGGCCAACTCCAAGCTCCAGAATTCGCGACTCCCCAGGATATAGGCACAGGGTTCGCGGCGGGACCGTCTTTTGACCAGGGCCCGAAAGGTGGACAATTCCTCTTCGATAAGAGGACGATCGTATTGGGTGTACAGGTGGATACGGTCGACGTCGAGGACGTGGGCCAAGAGCAATTCGGCGTCGAGTCGCGGGGAGTCGATCCCCTTTTGTTTGAAGAAGTCCGTCGTCCAGCGCAGAAGTTTGAGGATGGTCCAGGGGGGGCCGAGGGGTTTGTCTTCGCTCATGGGGCGATCCGTGGGATGAATGGAACTGTGGAAAGCGCAGAGAGTTCGTCCGCGCAGGGGGCAACGTGGCAACAGGGATGGTGAACGTCAACCAGTGGGTGGTGGGAGTTGGGTAAGGGGTGGTAGGTAGTGGGCGAGTTGTGAATGGGAAGTGAAGAGTAGGTGAGGCGATGAAACGAGCGATCGAGGAGGATTCGAGGACGCGGTTTTCGGTGCGTTGCGACGGGAGAAATCGCGCCTTCTTGTCTTTGGGAATGCTATCGCTGTCGATGGCGATGCTGGTGATGTTCTGGTGGCCGGGAGCGCCCGTGGAATTGGTGGCGCCCTGGCTGGGAGAGGGGTGGGGGCATTCGAAGGCCTGGATGTACGTGCTGTTTCTGGGATTGGTGGCGACGTCGGCGGCGTTGGTGGGAATGTATTTCGGGGAGTGGAGGCGGGGTTATCGGGTGAGCTTCGATGCCGAAGCGGGACAGGTGCATGCCGAGGAGTGGTGGGAAGGGGAGGAGGTGGAGACGTCCTTTCCCATGGGCCGCTTCTCGCGGGTAGAGGTCCACGAAGACGAGGATGGAAAGTGGATGCTGTCGGCGGTCTTGGAAAATGGTTCCTATTGGCAACTTCTGGACGGAGAGAGTCGCCAGGATCTGGAGGCCATCGCCGGCAGGCTGGGGTCATTGATCGAAGAGGCGAAGGGGGAAGAGTTCGTGGCGTCGCCGAAGTCAGTGGAGGTGGAGCGCGAGGAACACGGTTTTACAGCGGTGTGGAAGAATCGGTCGCACGGGGCGACGAAGGTTGGGTTTTCAGTGGCGACGGCGTTATTGGCGGCAGGGTCAATGGTTCCGTTGTTGGCGACCTTCGATGGCGAATGGACGCTGATGATGGGAACGCTGGCGCTGGCCGTGGGAGCTCTGTCGGTGGTGACCATCGCGCAGGTGAGGCTTCGCGGAGTCTCGATAGCCGCCGGTTTCTGGATGGGAGCGGTGGCGGCAGGAGTTTGCGGGCTGGGGGCGAATTGGGCCTATTTTCCGCTGGCAACGCTGGGATTGTGGGGAATGGGATCGATGACCGTCTTTGGAGTCAAAGACCTGTGG
Organism: Myxococcales bacterium; assembly: GCA_007131755.1. GTDB lineage: Bacteria > Myxococcota_A > Bradymonadia > Bradymonadales > Bradymonadaceae > SLJM01. The sequence continues at coordinate 17,402 of SLPW01000101.1, forward strand.
AGACCGCGAAAGCTGTGGCTGGAGATCGACCAATGGGGATGTGTGTATACACAGGGGGGAGCGATCACGGACAAAGAGGGAATCCTGAGAGTGAAGGACCTGGAAGGAGCGTTGGCAAACGTCCATCGGCTGGAACCGTCGACGATGTGGCTCGTAGGGCCCGGGGGGAGGAGAGCGAATCTGGAGCGTTGCCTCCGTGGCGTGGAGCCTGGAGAGGAGCAGGAGGCAAAGGTAGAGCGTCTTCGGCTCGCCGGGTTGAGTCTCTTCGAGTTGATCTCACTGTCCATGATGGTGGACGACGAGATTCGACGCCGAAAGGAAAGCGACGAGAAGATAAAAATACGCCCGCAGTTTTGAAACTGCGGGCGTAGATCAGTTACCGAAGGGAGCCTCGATGGTCGAGGATCCTGCTCGACTCAAATTGCACGGAGGGTGACCGTGCCGTCGTCGGCGACGGCGAGCTGTACGGCGTCGTTCAACTCTTCGATGGACGCCTCTTCGTCGTCTTCGTCAGCCTCTTCGGCCTCCTCTTCTTCCTGGGCTTCCTGTTCCTCTGCCTCGTCGGCTTCGTCGTCGCATCCCAGGAGGGTGATCATGGAGAGTGCGGTGAGAAGTGCAATGAGCTTGAGCTTCATGGATGAATCTCCGATTAGGTTGGTTTGAAGTACTTCCAGTTATCGATCTGCAATCCGGGGAATCCATATAGATTTCCCAAAGCGCAGCTACCTTACGGTAACGGCTCGAGGCCAAACCATCAACGGTGCGCAGAATCTGCTGTGTGATCGGCGGTGATCGGTAGATGTTCTTCAGAACCCCCAGGCACGCTGAACTGCGCGTGGCCTGCGGCTACGGGTCGAGCTTCGAGCGGTTTATGATTTGCGATGTGTAGCCTTCGCGAGCTCCGTTGCTCAACCCGTCGCCCCGAGCGAGCCGCAGTTACAGGCTGCCCTGGGGCGCAGAATCTCAGCAACCCATGACCGTCGATCACACAGCAGAATCCGGGGGGATCCCGGGTGATTGATCGGTCTCAGCCTTCTTCGCGAAGCCTGGATAGAGGACCTTCGGCGACGGTGGACGGGTCGAATTGAGGTGGAGTTCGAAGCGAAGCCACGGGATAGGTGCAGTAGAGGCCGGCGAGGATGGCGGCGGGTCGATGGTTTCCGCTCTTCTTTATGCCGCCGAAGGGCAGCCGGCTGGAGGCACCGACAGTGGAACGGTTCAGGTTGAGGATGCCCGCCTCGAGATCATGGGACATGTCGTCGAAGCGCTCTTCATCGGCCGTAAAGACGCTCATGGCGAGACCGTAATCCGTGGCGTTGGCCACGTCGATGGCTTCGCGATCGTCACGGACGGTGTAAATGATGACGTCGGGGCCGAAGATCTCGTCTGCCTGATGGGATCCGCCGGGGTCGACGGTGGTTGCATGCCACAGGGCGGGGCGCACGAAATAACCGTTCTGGTAGTCGGGGTGGGCGCCTCCGCGAAGCAGGGCGGTGAGATTTCCGCCCTCATCGTCCTGTTGGGCGTCGACGAATTTTCGAAATCCTGGCTTCGTGGCCAGCGGACCCATCAAGGGATCGTCATTGAGAGGATCGCCGGTGGTGGTGCGTTCGAAGAGATCGCGCAGACCATCGATGAGATCGTCGGCGACGTGGGAATGGACGACGACGCGGCTCGTCGCCGAACAGCGCTGCCCGGTGGTCAGACAGGCAGATTCGGTGATGGCACATAGGGCCTGTTCGAGATCGGCGTCGTCGAGGACGATGGTGGTATTTTTCCCTCCCATCTCGAGGGCCAAGAGCTTCGAGGGTTGCTCGATGGTCGCCTTTTTGATGCGCAGGCCCGTGCGGTAGGAGCCCGTAAAGAGGACGCCGTCGACGTCGGGATGAGCCGACAGGCCTGCACCGACGGGGCCGGGTCCCTGGACGAGGTTGACCACGCCGGCGGGGAAATCGGCTTCCTGGAGGCATTGGAAATACAATTGCATCGACAGGGGAGAGAATTCCGAGGGCTTGACGACGACCGAATTGCCCGTGGCCAGGGCGGGAACAAGGTGGCCATTTGGAAGATGGAGAGGAAAATTATAGGGCCCGACGATGGCCAGGACGCCGAGAGGGCGATAGCGCCAGCTTCCCTGCGAAAGGCCCTCGGGGTGGACAGGAGCCGTAAAGCGAAGACCTTCATCGGTCATAATGTCGATCTTCTTGGTCAACGCACGGGCTTCCCCGAGGGCTTCCCAGAGGGGCTTTCCCATCTCGAGGCAAATGGCCCGAGCCAGTTCGTCTTGACGGGCCTCGAGGGCGTCGCGGAATCGGGCAAGAAACCGAAGGCGGTCGTCGATGGGGCGGCGGGCCCAGTCTTTCTGGGCGCTTCGGGCCGAGGCGACGGCTTCGTCGACGGCCTGTGTCGACCAGGGGAGCTCCATGACCGTATCATCGATACGGGCCGGGTTTTCACGTCGCCAGATCTCGGCGTCGTCGGGGCAGATCCATTGAGCGTCGATAAAATTGCCGCGGGCCTCATGGCGCATCGTTTTGTCCTCGTCGAAGGTGGGAAAATATGGCGAGGTGATAATGGTCATGGTGGGGCGATGTGACAAGGACGACGATAAGGACATATGATTCGGATTAAACCCGCCGGTAGACGTGGTTAGGAATCACGCGTCGGGATAGATCGCCTTTCACCGGCGTGGAGGGTGTCCACGAACCATACCGAGAAGATCCTGAACTTCATGGCTGATGAATCTGCCGAAAAGTCGAAGTCGCAGCTCGATGAGACGTCATCGGACGTCGAAGAGACGGCGAAGAAGAGCGCAGAGGGAGGGAGCGAGAAGAGTCCGCAGTCGGTGAAGGCCGATCTGCGCGCTCTGGAGGCGGTGCTAAAGCGTACGGGCCGCGCTCTGGGGCGTCCGGTGATCATCGAGGGAGCCCTGTGGTACGGGGTGACGTTGGTGGCAGTTGTGTTGTCGTCGCTGGTGGCGATGGCGTTGATCGCCGAGCACGGATACCAGGTAGCGCGGTGGATCCTCACGGTGGGGATCGGCTCGGCGACGCTGGGAGCGGTGGTGGCGCTGGCGACCTATCTGTGGCGAAGACCGGGGCCGATGGATGTGGCGGCGCGGGTGCAGCGTCATAGCGGGGAGTTTCGAAGCGACCTGGTGGCAGCGCTGGAGTTTGGTCGAAGGCTTCGCGATGAGGGAGAGGATTCGCTGCGCGACGACGGGGTGAGCCCGTCCATGGCCAGAGCCCATCTGGCGCGGACTCTGGAGAGGGTCTACGACGCAGCGCAGAACCACTCCCTGGCGCATCTGGTGCCAGCGCGAAACCTGGCGCCGCCGGTACTGGCGATGTCCGGTGGCGTGGCCCTGCTATTGGTGCCCCTGTTGTTGAACCCGGGATGGACGCTGGGGGTGCTCAGCGGAGAGCGGGTGGGAACTCCCGTGGTCGGTGAGCGGGTGGTGGAGAAGACGATCGTGGGGAGTCTGGAGGGGGTCTTCGAATACCCGGCCTATACAGGACGCCAGCGCGAGATCCGACCGCTGGGCACGGGCTATCTGGAGGCCCTTCAGGGCACACAGGTGAATCTGTACGCCACGCTGATGCCCGGAGAGTGGGCTTCGGTGCAGATGATGGTGGAGACCGGCGACGACGAAGAGCCGCGGGTGGTGGAGATGAACCTGGGCGATCGCTATCGCGCGTCGGCCAGTATAACCATCGAGGAGAGCGGTCACTATTGGTTTCGTGCGCGCACCATCGAGGGGCGACCTGTTGAAGATCGACAAAAGCGGCGGATCGTGGCCGTGGAGGACGATGCTCCCCAGATCGAGATCGTCTCCCACAGCGGAAGAATAGGGGTGCAGCCCGACGATATCATTGAATTCGAGATCGAGGCCCACGACGAATACGGGCTGGAGTCGATCCGAAGAGCCGTTCATTTTCAGGGGGCGGAGGATGACGCGGAGTATGAGCGAATCGGGCGCAGCGAGTTGAGCAGTGAACCCAGGAGCGCCCAGCTGACGTCAACCCTCGATCTGGGGCCTCTGGACCTTCGGCCCAAGGATGCGGTGGTGGTGTATTTCGAGGCCCGTGACGTCAATCGGGTCACCGGGCCTGGCGAGGCGCGAAGTGATTCGGTGATCTTGTACGTAGAGAGTAAGGAGGACAAGCACCTGGAGAATATCGCCGCCCAGCAGCAGGTGATGGAGGCGCTGTTGATGCATCTGGGCGATGTCTTGGAGTCGCCGGTGGGCACCCGTCAGTTGGAAGGGGGGTCCTATGAACAGAGGGTGGACGAAGAGTTGGGTGCTGGCGAGCGCATCGATCGGTATCGACGGGCGCAGTCCATCCATGAAAACCGTCGGCCCATTCTGGAGCAGATGGAGGAGCTGGCCAAAAAGCTCGAAGAAGATCCCCTGATGGTGTCGAGAAATCTCACCATCTTCGAGGGATTGACCGAGCGGTTATGGGCTCTGCATGACGAGGGGGACGAATTATTCGAAAGGTTGCAGCCCCAGGCGGATCGCCGCGATCTATCCCTGGGAAGACTGCAGGAGACGGCGGATTTTGTGGCCGACTCCGAGGAGACGCTAGAGCAAGGGGTGATGGCTCTGGAGGACCTCTTGATGACGCAGAAGATGGAGCTCGTGGAGAAGACGGCCGAAGATATCGAGGAGCTTCGCGAACAACTTCGCGACTTGCTCGAGCAGTACAGAGATACGGAAGACCCGGAGCTCAAAGAGGCCATCGAGCGCGAAATCCACAGGTTGCGCCAGCGAATGGAAGAGCTGACGGCGCGGATGCAGATGATGCTTCGGGAGATGCCGCAGGAGCATATCAATCTGGAGGCCTTGGAGGGGATGGAGATGGCGGAGCAGTCCGACGATCTGATGGCGCAACTGGACGCTCTGGAGGACCTGTTGGCCGAAGGTGATATCGACGCTGCTCTGGCAGCGCTGGACGAAATGGGAGCTCATCTGGACGCCATGAATCACGAGATGGGCGATTCCTTCGCCGAGATGCAACCGTCGTCGGTCTCAGAGCTCGATCAAGCGGTCTCGGAGATGATGGATCAGATTCGGCAGCTCCAGGAGATGGAGCAGGAGATCATTGAGGAGACACGCCAGCTCAGCGACGATCTTCGTCAAGAGCGAAGCGAGCAATTGGAGCGAATGATCGAGCCCCTGACGCAGGAGTTGTTGGAGGCCATCGACGCCCAGAAAGAGCAGTTGGATCGAATGGAGGAGCGCGATCTCTCCGCCCAAGATCAGGCGGAAGTGGAGCGAGCTCAGAATACGATGGAACAGCTCCGGGACATGGTCGAAGAGCGCGATATGGAGCAATCTCTGGAGCGGGCGGTGGAGGCCGAACGCAGGTTTCGCTCGATGCGCTCGACCATGTCCATATCCGGGCGCTACGCGCAGGAGGGAACGCAGAGAAGCCGCGATCTGGAGCGCTCCCTTCGCGACGTGGGCCAGATGTCGCAGCGTGGAGAAGAGATCCGAGAGAGGATCGAAGATTTTATGGAAGCGGCGCAGCACGACCTGAGCTCCAGCGAGGAAGATCGATTCGACGAACTCGCCGATCGCCAGCAGATGGTACGAGAGCGAACTGAGGACCTGCGTCAGTCGCTGGAGGAACAGGCCGAAGCGCACCCGGAGCTGGACCGAGCAATGCAGCCTTCGCAAGACGAAGAAGGAGAGCCGTCGCAGGGCTCGCCGGTAGAGGAGGCGGAGCGGGCGATGGGAGAGGCCGAAGAGTGGCTTCGTGAGCGTCAGGTACAGCGCGCCCTCGACGAGGAGCGCAGGGCCCTGGAGCAACTGGAAGCCCTCGATCAGGGAATGGGGCAGGCCTTGCAGCAGCGGCGCCAGCAGGAGCGGGAGTCTGCAGAGCAGCGCGGCCACAGTGATCGAGAACAAGTGGAGATCCCCGGCGAGGACAGCGGGGAGCTACGTGAGCGCATTCGCGAGGAGATGATGCAGGGGATGCGCGATGGGCGGGATGCGGAATTCGAAGCCGAAATCGAGCGCTATTTCCGGAGTCTGGTCGAATGAAACGAGGGCATGGAGATCATCGAGGAACGCGGGGGGCCGCAAAGCGAAAGCGAGCTCAAAGAGGCGCGTTCTGGGCGGCTGTGATGGCTGTTGTGGTCGTCACGATCGGGATGGCCGCCCCGGCACAGGCACAGAACGAGCGCGTCGCCTTCGAGGCGGCCAACTCCATGCTGGCCTCGTGGCAGATGGGGGAAGCCGAGAAGGCCATCGCCGCGTTCTCCACAATCTCGAATCGAGCGCCCTATCTGAACTATCTCGAGGGGCGCTACGCATTTTATAGCGGCGATTACGACGAGGCGTTGACGAAGCTGGACGCAGCGGTAGAGGAAGTAGATCGGCAGGACTGGCAGCAATTTCGCGATATTGTCGCCAATACCGTGGAGATCACAGACGGTTATGAGCGTCACGTGAGTCCATCGGGAAAATTCGAGATCTGGGTGGAGCCGGGTCCGGACGAGGCGTTGATTCCCTACGCCATAGAGGCCCTGGAGGAGGCCTACGACGAATTGGGTGAGATTTTGGATTATCGCCCCGACGAGCCGGTGCGCGTCGAGGTCTATCCCCGGGCGACCATTTTGGCCGACGTGTCGATGCTGACGGAGGAGAATATCCGCACTTCCGGCACCATCGCTCTATGCCAGTACAATCGACTCATGATCACCAGCCCCAGAGGAGTGCTGCGGGGATATTCCTGGGTGGATACGCTGATCCACGAATATATTCACCTCATGATCAACCAGCGCAACGTGGAGACCGTGCCGATCTGGATGCATGAAGGGCTGGCGAAGTATCTGGAGCGAAGGTGGCGAGGGGACAGGGAGTCGACTCTGGATGCGTCGTCGGAGCATCTTCTCAAGAAGCGATTGGAGGACAATAATCTGGTGGCCTTCGACGATATGCATCCCTCGATGGCGATGCTGCCAAGTCAGGAGGACGCGGCGGTGGCCTTCGCCCAGGTGTTTACGACGATGGAGTATCTGGAAAAGCAGCTCGGCGACGACGCCTTCGCCAGGCTCCTGGATGCGGTGGACGAGGGATTGGAATCGCGCGAGGCCTATGCACATGTGCTGGGGACGACCTGGGATGAATTCGAGAACTACAGGTGGCGAAATTATCTACATCGTCGATCGACGCCGGATCTTCCAGACGATCCGGACGCAATCTACCAGGAGGAAGTGGTTTTGCAGGACGAGGCGGGAGCTGCTCCAAGTGAGCTCGACCAGGTGGAGAAGCCGGAAGCCCGAAAGCATATGGAGCTGGGCCAGATGTTTCAGGTTCGGGAGAGATGGGGGGCGGCGGCCGTGCAGTACGGAAAAGCTCAGGCACTGATGGGGGACTCGAACCCGGTGCTCCAGACCCGCAAGGCGAAGAGCCTGACGAAGAGCGGGAATCCGGAAAGAGCGGTGGAGATCCTGCAGACGGTCAAGGATCTGCATCCGGGCCACGTGGCCACGTGGCGTGAATTGGGGCGGGCTCATCTGATGGCTCACGAATATTCAGAGGCCCGCGAGGCGCTGCGCGAGGCGGCCAGAATCAATCCCTTCGATCCCGAGATCCACCGGATGCTGGCCCGGGCAGCAGACGAACTCGATTTAAGCGACGAGGCAGAGGTCGCGCGGCAAAGCGTCGATCTGGTGCGGCGATAGACTTGAGAAGCCATCAAAAAGTCTCCCGTCGGCATTCGCCGGCTGAGTTGTCCCGCCTCTTTGCGCTCAATCCTCGACGTAGCCCTCCGGGTACGCCTGTGGTTGAGCGCTTTGAAGCGAAACAAATCATCTCGACGAGCCTCGGTCCGACTTCTTTGACGGCTTCTCTGAGAATGGCGGTCAATCGAAGGCGTAGACGACGTCCTCGCCGTATTCGTCGATCATCTCATCGACATGGTCGAGGAGTTTCTGGCGCTGTTCCCAGAAGAATTCAAGACGCCGTTGTTCGACGGAGGTGGGTTCGGGAAAGAGGACAGGGTTGACGACTTCGGGACGGAGCATTCGGATGGCAGTGATGACGGTGCGGTCGAAGCGGCCGATCCCTTCGAGACGCTGGTCCAGGTAGGCCAATTCGCGGCGTTGGTGATATTGGAAGGCGGCGCTGTTGTCGATGGGGACGAAGCGTCCGTGAGCGAAGTGTGCGTTGACGCCGTAGTAATCCTCGACACCGCTGTATCGGTCGAAGTTATTCGTCAGAAAATCGAAGACGTGGAGGTTAGAGACCTGTCGGGCCAACTGGCCTTTGGTCCGTCCTTCGATATGGGGTTCGAGGCGGTTGGCAGCGCTGCGACTCTCGTCGGAGAGGCGCGTGAGAAAGGTCTCGGGCTCGGCATCGAGGTCGACCTGTTCATCGGGATCGAGCCAGGGACGCCAGGTGTGGACGTATTCGATGGGCCAGGTGGTGTACTCGGGGATCCACTCCTTGAGGGTGCCGTAGAGATAGTCGCGCTGGACCCCGTCGGGTCCGCGCTCTTGTTTCCAGTGGAGTTCGTGGAAGCGTTCCTCGGCGTAGGAGTGCTGACGGGGGGTGTTGATCCGTCCGTAGAGTTCATCGAAGTCTGCGCGGCTTATCCGGGCGGGCTCGTTGAAGGGAACGTAGAGGTCGAGGGGAAGGAGTTTGCTCAATTTGTAGGCGGCGATCTCGGCTCGCCAGCCCTCTTCCCACTCCTCGCGGGCGACCTTGTAGGCGTAGCGATTGTCGCCGGCGGAGGTGAATCGAAGGGTAATGGAGCGGCCACCGCCGAGGGCTCGTAGATCGTCGACGGAGTTCCGTGGCGTAATGGTGCGCAGTTGCTGGCGAAAGTGGGGGTCTTCGGAGACGGCCTTTTCGAAGATCGCCTGCAGCCGGGAGGGATCGTCAGCCTGGGCTGCATGATGGGAAGCCAGGTGGCGGGCCGCTTCGAAGGCGCCGCGTTCCAGGGCTGTCTCTGCCAGTTTTTCACCGTCGGCGCGGGCGGCGTCGACGGCGATGCGGGTCGCTTCGTTGATGGCCTCTGTTCGTTGGGCCTCGATCTCGTCGTCGACAATCCAGCGCGGTTCATCGATGACGGCCGGGGCGGAGACGGCCTGTTCGGAGTCCGTGTCGTCGGCGACGACCGGGGAGGGGTCGGCGAAGTAGGCGTAGGCGATGGCGGCACCAGTGACACCGGCCACCGTCGCACTAGCGATGCCCGTGGTCACCAGGGCGATCGTCCAGGGAAGAGTGTTGCTGGCCGCCCGGATGGTGGGGATGGGATCGGGGTCGGGATCGGCTTCTTCGGTAATCTCGACCTTCTTGATCTGCGCTACATCGGCCGCTGCGGGAGTGGCATCGCCAGGATCGGATCGCTCGTCCAGCACTTGTGAATGGGCCAACAATAGGCTGGTGACGCTCTGGGCGATGACGTCGCGGACGCGTTCGAAGATGGGGTGTTCTTCGATGGGCACCCAGGGACCGTCGTCCTCGGCGATGGCGTCGGCGACGACCCAGATTCCGCGGCGAAATAGAGTGATGAGAGAGTCGAATTCGATATCGCCGTAGGTCTTGGCGCCGATGCGAAGGCGATAGGTCGTAGCTGTGGCCTCGGCGTCCTCGAGGGAGAGCGATTCCGCAGTGGAGCCGGAGGATTCGGGGGCAGAGATGGTCAGCGGAAGCTCGACGCCCGGCTCGGGTGGTTCGGGGGCCTGTGGCGATGGAGGAGGCGGCGCAGGAGGCGCGGTGGCGTCAGGGAAGGGATCGTCTGTTTTCGGTTGGGGAGCGTCGGGGAGTTCCTTCGGTGGTGAAGGGGCCGCCGATGCTTCGGGAGATGTATCGACGTCCGGCTCCGGGGGGGCAGGTTTGTTGGGCGAGTTGATAACGTCGTCGTCTCGGTCGTCTAGCCTGGCGCCGGGCAGTCGCTCAAATTGCAGGGACGCCTCGTCGACGATGAGGAGTTCCTCCGTGGCGGCATCGACGGCCTCGTCGATCAGGTCGTCACCGAGCCAGTCGTCGGTGTCGATCTGCATGTCCTGCGAGGACTGGTCCGTGGCAGATGAGGAATCGTCCAAGCTCGTCGTCAGCGTTTGACCGGTCGTTGCCGCCTGGGCGGCAAAGGTGCCCTTTCTGCGCCCCCTCAGTTCTTGAAGGAGTGCGCTCGCCAGGGGACGATCGGCGCCGGGACGGTCGGCTTCGGGAAGGCGCGGTGCTCCGGCCTGATTGCCGCTGGGCTCGAAGAGCCCAAGGGGACCTTTTTGGGGTCCGTCGCCGGGTTCGAAGGCGCTTCGTGTGGGACGCGCGCGGGGCGTCGACGGTGATGGTGGGGCGGGGGTGGGGCGTCCAAAGATGTCACTGGTGTTCAGGGAACGCCAGCCCGGGCGTCGGTCCGGCGTCGGGTTTGCCGAGACCGCTGCTCGGGGCTCGGCCTGCGTAGCGGTCGAACGCTCCAGAGCCATGACGGCGTCACAGCGCGGGCAGGCGAGCTCCGCTCGCGCCGGCGCTGCCGGGCCGAGGCGGACTCGAAAGCGGGCCGCACATCCCGGGCATTGGAGTTGGTCGGACATGATCGATGTCTGGCAAAGCAGATCGGTGACGGAAAACCTCGGCTTCAGGCTAGCAGTTCTGGGGGAGAACGGAAATAAATTCGGGGTAGGCGTTCGGTACACGCGGGAGGGAGGAGCAACGGACCCACTCCCTTTGGTGCGATGGCATCCCTGGTATCGGTCGATGGCAGGGATGCCATCGCACCATGATGTTTCGGCTCACTGATGGAATCTTATCACACCTGGATGGTGGGTGGGTGTTGTCTCGAGGTGCGGGGAGAAGGTATGCAATGGGAAACCAATGGAGTGACTACGCAAAGGAGGAATGAAGATGACGGAGATGAAAAAGGGAGAGAGGACTATTGTGGTGACCGGGGCGAAGGGGGCGTTGGGTGGAGAGGTCATCAAGCGCTTTGTCCAATACGGTGACGAGGTGATCGGCTGGGATATTGAGGCGCCGGGGCCGGGAGCGCTGGTCGAGGACGATCGGCGCAGAAATCTGCGCTGGCTCAAAGTTGATCTGTGTGATTCGGCGGCCGTCGAGGGGGCGACGGCGACGGTGGAGCAGGAGGTGGGCGGCATTGACGCATTCATCCACTGCGCCGGAGGATTTCGCTGGTCTCATATCGAAAAGATCGACACAGCGGATATCGATTTTCTGGTCAACGTCAATCTGCGCTCGAGCCTGTACGTGGCTCGGTCGGTGATGGGAAGGATGAAGGAGCGCGGACAGGGGAGGTTGATCTTCATGAGCTCTCGCTCCACGACGGGTCCCGCCGCTGGCGAGGGAGCCTATGTGGCGACGAAAGCCGGGCTCAACGCGCTGACTCGCTCGCTTGCTGACGAGGTCAAGGAGTCGGAGATCACGGTCAACGCCCTGCAGCCCTCTGTCATCGACACCCCCGATAATCGGGAGGCCATGCCGGATGCGGACTTCTCGACCTGGGTGCCCCGAGCGGAGTTGGTGGATCTGATGGAATACCTACTCAGCGACAAAGCTCGGTCGATCAACGGATCTTTGATTACCGTGTCCGGACGCACATGAGTCTTCGGGTCCGGTTGACTCGGCCCGGTGTGGAGACTACCAGTCGGGTCGGCGGTGTGTACGCCATTGAAATTCACCCCTGTTTAGATGAGGAGAGAGGCGACGATGGAAGACAAGATTACGGTCATCGACCACCCGCTGATCCAACACAAATTGACGCTGATGCGGCGCAAGGAGACCAGTACGGGGAAGTTTCGCACCTTGATGAGAGAAGTGGCGTTGTTGCTGGGCTATGAGGTGACCCGCGATCTTCCGTTGGAGGAGAGGGTCATCGAGACGCCGCTGACAGAGATGAAGGCGCCTCATCTGGTGGGCAAGAAGCTGGTCATCGTGCCCATCTTGCGGGCCGGCATCGGGCTGGGAGACAGTCTGTTGCAGTTGATGCCCTCGGCACGGGTGGGTCATATCGGGCTGTACCGCGATCCGAAGACTCTGGAGGCGGTGGAGTATTATCTGAAGGTGCCGGAGAATATGCACGATCGGGACGTCATCGTCGTCGATCCGATGCTGGCCACCGGAAATTCGGCCGCCGAAGCGGTGAAGAGAATCAAGGAATTCGAGCCGCGTTCGATCAAATTTTTGTGTCTGTTGGCGGCACCGGAGGGAGTGGAACACTTCGCCGAAGTTCACGGGGACGTGCCGATGTATACGGCGGCGCTGGACGAAAAGCTCAACGAAAAAGGCTATATCATTCCGGGACTGGGCGACGCCGGTGACCGCCTGTACGGAACGAAATAAGCAGGAGCACTAAGAGTGCGAAGGCGGCGGGGACGGAGGCTGGTAGATTTGTGCCGGCGACATTGTTGCATCCACCGGCCACTCCCTGAGAAGGGGTGACGAGGCTCGCCGCGGTGTCGTCGTCCCCGTCCCCGTTGCCATCATCGTCGTCGTCGTCTTCGTCACGTGGTGCTTGCCCGGTTGTGACACAGCGGTCGTCGTCACAGCCGGCATTGCAGGACTCGGTACTTGTGATTTCGCCATCGACACACTCCACGCGTATGCGCTGGTTGAAGCAGTACCAGCCGTCGTCATCAGCCTCGTCGATACAAAATCCTGATTCGCTTTCCTCAGGGGGGCTCGAGCAGGCGGTATCGGAACATCCGTAGGCGCAGGTGTCGACGGCGGTGGATTCGTCGCCGCTGCACTGCACTCGTTCGGTCTCGTCGAAGCAATGCCATCCGTCGTCGTTGTCGGCACAGAAGAGATCGTATTCGGAGGGTTCCTCCCAGGGGCCGCCGCACTCCCCACCGGCGCGCTCGATATGAATGTCTTCGCCGTAATAAAAGGGCATCATCTCTTCGTAGGTCCAACCCCGGTCGGCGAGGCAGGATTGGCCGTTTTGTGATGCACAGCCGCGGTTTTGAGGGTTGTCATGACAACTGGCGGGGGTCCATCCGAGAGAGGTCATCTCGATATTGCACTCCGATTGTCCAAGGTTGTAGGTCACGAAGTGCTCTGTGCTCGTCGGGTCGGAGCCCGTGCCCTGGCAGGCGCTCTCGACGGGATCGCCGCCGGGATTGGCGGGGTGTGCGCCGGCGACGTAAAAGGGAGCGACGACCTCACCGTTCCAACTCAAATATTGGCCGCGGGTGGCCCGTGCGGCTTCGAAGTGGCGCTCGCTGGCGTCCGTATAGGTGCAGTCATACACCTGATCGGCCTGGCTGTTGACCACGGAGTCGGCGCCGGCGACGAAGAGCTTGTAGTAGATATAGCCGCGGGCCTGCACGGCCTGAGCTTTCAGGGCCTCCATGGGGGCGTTGCCATTCTCGCAGGCCACCACGTTGGGGATATAGTCCTCCTCGATGTCGATGTCGCCATACCCCTCGACGTGGATGGTGCAGGGCGCTTCGGCGGGAAGCATGGGCTGCATGGTTTGATCGCGATCCTCGTCGACGACGGGGCCCCCGATATTGGAGCGAGGAGTCGGCTCGTCGTACTCACCGCAGGCGGCGATGGAGATGAGCAAGAATGCCGTCGCACACAGAGCGATCGTACGGTGAAGAGGGTGGGCGGGCTCTTCTGGTGGTTCGGCGTTCATGGTCACTCCGGAGGAAGGGGGAATCCGCGGGCACCAAAGTATTCCATGAACGAGTGATGGGGGCAAACGGGGGCCAATATGATTGGTGTGAGATGTCGATAGGGGGATTGTAAGTTGTTGAAAAGGCGGCAGTTTTGGTTGATCTGTCGTTTCTTCGCCGTGTAGAACGAAGAGTGTCTGCCAGCAGGAAACAGGTGGATACAGGAAAGTTGAGATCACGATTCTTCGGCGGCGAGGCAGTAATGAATATTCGACGACTTCTCTGGTGTAGTGCGCTGGCGTTGTGGTTTGCTTCATGTGGTTTTGATGGTGAAGAGGCGCCCAGGGAGGATGACGATTTGAAGTCGATCTGCGCTGTCATGGATTGCGACGCCGATAGCGGCTGGTATTGGGGAGGTGACGGCGAACGATGGGAGTTCAAGCCTCGAATGGACGATAGGGGTGAGGAGCAATCGCCGCAGGAAGAGGATTCACCGCAGGAAGAGGATTCACCGCAGGAAGAGGATTCACCGCAGGAAGAGGATTCACCGCAGGAAGAGGATTCACCGCAGGAAGAGGATTCACCGCAGGAAGAGGATTCGCCGCAAGACGAGGACGAAGCAACCAATGAGGATGGGGAAGATGACGGCGACGCCACGGAAGACGAAGGGGAAGGGAATCTCCAGCCGGGAGAAGAAGAGTCGGATGAAGTAGATGACGATCAGGGTCCTTTCGTTCCCGATCTTCAATGTGCAGACGACCCGTCGATCTGCCGTTTCTGCGGACCCGTGGGGGAGTTGGTGACGGAATGTCCGCAAGGAGATCCGAGCTTCGAATGCCAGGTCTTCGAGCTGGTCAACGAGATTCGTGTCGACGAGGGCCTCAATGCCCTGGACTTCGACGGTACACTTGCTGAGGCAGCCATGATCCATGCCATGGATCTCAGCCTGTGCAATTACTTCGCCCACGACTCTTTGGACGGGACGGGGTTCTTTGAGCGCTGTTATGAGACGGGTTATGACGCCACCTGCACCGGGGAAAATATCGCCGGCGGCCAGCAATCGCCTCAGGCCGTGGTGAACGCCTGGATGGCCTCGCCGGGTCACCGGCAAAATATCCTATATCCCCACCATACGGAGGTGGGGATCGGGTTTTTCGTGGGTGACGGGTATTATACCCGGTATTGGGTGCAGAATTTCGGGAGGCGGTGACTTATGGAAGGAAGAGTTCGCCCTCGATGGCAGCGTCCAGGACCAGGAATCCCTGTCGGATATCCATGGGGCGGGTCATACGCACGGTGAGCGCCATATCGGCCAACTCCGGAGCGTAGGGCTCGAGGGCATCCAACTCGGGGATGGGAAGCGAGAAGCTCAGTCCCTCGCCGAGTGCACCTTCCAATTCGGGCCAAAGAAGTTCGTCGATGAGGCTCATCAGGTCATTGGCGCTCATAAACGGTGTGTCCTCGGAGCTTTCGATCAACCAGAGATCGATGTGGGGGTCGTCGCTGATCTCGATGGCGATATCGTCGCCGGCGAAGACCAGATTTGCGCCGACGGAGATATGAGCGCCGAAGAGATCTTGTTGGTCCATCCAGTCCAGATTGAGTTCCAATTGGCCAAGACTCAAGATGAGGTCGTAGGGCTCGTTGCCCACGGGGGGAGTGACGACGGGGGGAAGTTTGCCGTTGGCGTGCCCGGCGTCGATAAGACCTGCCAGTTCCTCGACCTGTTCAGTGATGTCGAGATCGAGAAGTCCCGCGCTCCATAGACTGTGAAGAATGGAATTGAGGAGGCTCAGATTGAGAGCAAGTTGGACGCGACTTTCGGCGAACATGGGGTTGGTGACGGCCTCGGCATGACTGATGGGAACGCCGGGATTATCGGGGAAGACAGGAGCGGCGTCGACGTTCAACTCGGCGCTGATATACCCCTCGAGACCTTCGCCTCGGATGGGGAGGAGTTGACCGATCTGGCCATCAAAATCGATGGTCAGAGGGTCGGCGAAGTCGAGATCGAGGTCGAATTGCTGGTCTGCCAGGATCCCGTCGAGGGATTCGAAGAGGTCGAGGATCATGTCGGGGAGGCTGTCGACGAAGGCATCATCGATGGCGTCGAGGACGAGCTCTTCGAGTTGGTCGCGCAGCATGCTGTCGGCCAACTCGAAGATGGCGTTGGCCTCGTCGCTATCGAAGTTCGGTTCTGCGCTCTCGACGGCCAGGACGAGGTCGGAGAGGTGGACGTGTATGTCCTCGTCGGGGCCCGTTTTTCCAACCTCCAGGTCGGCGAGGATGGAGACCATGGCCGAGAGGTCGCCGGCCAGATCGATGGTCTCGTCGGTCAGGGCGAGGAAGCCCTCGGTTTCGGCGCGCAGATCGGGGATCTGAGCGTAGAGTTCGAGACCTGTGTCGGTGGCGTTGAGTTCGATGCGCGAGTCGTTGATGGAGACGTCGGGCACGTTGAGGGTGAAGGTGTCGGATTCGACGACGGGGTTGGGGATTTCGTCGTTGAGATCGGCGTAATCCAGGATCAATTCCAGGATGTCCGTCAGATCCTCGGTGAGGATCTGTGATTCGGAGATCACCGTATAGGGCTGTCCGTCATCGAGGAAATTCTGACCGAGGCGAAGCAAAATGGCATCGTCGATGGATACGTGGATAGAGTCCTCGTCGCCACCGGGCTCGGCGTAGGTGGGAGCCCACAAGACGCTCGCAGAGGCGGTTCCGTCTTGAACGTTGACGCCGTCGAAGGCTCGAACGGTGATGTGGTTGACGCCGAAGCGGGGCTCGATCTGTGTGGCGAAGCGCCCGTCGGAGTCGACCTCCACGGTCTGGCCTGAGACGAGGACGAAGTCGTCGACCAGGTTCGGATCGGCGATGCCCTCGACGGGGATGGTCTCGTCGATATCGCCGCGGAAGAACTCGCCGGGAAGGGGCCGCTCCAGGATGACCGTGCCCTGGCCACTGGCGGAGGTGATCTCTCGATCGCCACAGACGTCGGTGACGGCACCTGTGTCGCTGTCCAGCACGCATGCCTGGAAGGTGATGCGTCCTTCGGCGACGACGGTCCACTGCTCTTCGTCTTGCTCGACGTTATCGTCTGGGGTGACCGTCCACTCCACGTCGACCCCCTCGATCTCCTCGCCATCCTGATCGTAGATCGTGGCCTCGGGGGTGACCGTCGTTCCGATGACGTAGGTGCTGCGGATGGGAGTGATGTCGACGAGGACGAAATTGGCCGAGGGAGAGGCCGACGAGCCATCTCCGTCGCTCTCACTGCTGCTACAGGCGGATAGCGCCGGGAGCACCAGAAGGGTCGAGGCCACCAGGGCGATGGTTGTACGAAGCATTTGCTTATTCATGGCTCACTGGACTCCGAAAGAACCGTAGAGTTCGAGATGACGCCGGTGCTGATCGAAGGAGGTGTTGTAGATCCCGATATCGGCGCTCTGGGGAAGATCGAATTCGGTCATATCGTCCGGGACTTCAAAGGACGGGATGGGCAAGGCGGGCAGAGCGGAGTTGAGGGATTGGTCGATGATGTCCTGGAGCAGGTCCTGGATGAAGTCCTCAAGGATATCTCGAGTTTCGGCGTTGAGCGAGATGCCCTGCGGAGAGAGGTAGAACTCGTCGATGGAGATGGCATCGAAGCTCAGTTCTTCTTCGTCGAGATTGATGCCCGTAGAGGCGATGGCACCTGCGGTGAGAGACACGGGCTCATCGAAGATGCCGGGGTAGACCAATTCGAGGTGTGCCGCTCCGAGCATCAGGCGGGCGCCGTCGTCGGGATCGTCGCCGAAGTCGAGCATCGGGGGGAGATCGACGGCCAATTCCACGGAGACGCCGTCGGGGAGGTCATCGCCCAGGGCCCCGCCAACGTTGGCGTGGAAAAGGCCTGCTCGCCAAAGGGAGTGAAGGGCCTGATTGAGGAGGACGACGTGTGCCCCGACGGCAGCGCTATGCTGGGGATTGAAGGCATTCGGCACCAGGAGGTTGGCGAGATAGGGGCCCGGCGGATGGGGCACGCCGAGACTGTTGGCGCCGGGGGATTCGCTGTCGGGCACATGAGGTGGACCGGGATAGATTCGGGGACCGAGGCCGAATTGGGCCTCGTCGGGATCGATCTCGATGGAGGAGAATCGAAAGTCGAAGTTCAGCCTCATTTCGTCGTCGCTGTCCAGCCGGGGAACGTCGAAGCTTGTGCCCAGGGACTCGACGTCCAGGCTCTCGAAGATCCCGCTGAAGAGGTCGTCGAAGTTGTCGGTGATGGCGTCTTCGAAGGTGTCTTCGATCACTCCCTGTAGGGTGCCCTGAAAGAAGGTATCGATGGCGCTGTACATGAGATCGGAGAAGGCGTTGCTCCCGGAGAGGCTGATATTTCCACTGTTGACATTGTCCACCTGGCGCAGGCTGAAGTTGGGTCGGCCGGAGCTGTCGAGCTCAAGGTCAGCAGTGACGTCGATGTCGAGAAAACCGATTTCAGCATCAGGGCTGAACGTAGCGCCCAGGCAGAGCGAAAAAGTATTCGTTTCGATGCGCAGATCGATGACGACATCGTAGAAACTGGCAGACAAGGTCAGGCCGCCGTCGACGAGGTTCATTGAAGTTACGTGGGGGGTGCCGCTAAGTAGAATAACCTCTTGTATTTCCAACTCCCCGCCGCAGGTTCCGACATCGTATTTTTGTCCGTCAGCCAGTTCGTCGTTCAGGAGATCTTCGAGCCCCTGACTGTTGAGGGCGGTCATAATCAGGTCGTTGAGGCTGTTGAATTCTCCCTCGGTGAATTGCCCGTCGTCGACGGCGGGCTGAAAAAGACTCAGGGCGATGGCGTCGTCCAAAAAGGCGTCCTCCTCGGCCCAGGTGTCGGAGACGAGGAAGGCGCAGGTGCGCACGTTTTCCTCGCCATAATAGTCGTGGGCGACGATATCGATGAAGTTGATGCCGTATTCGGTGTCGATTTCGGTATCGAAGTTCATCGCGCCCTTGGTGCCCGGATCGTCGAGGAGGATTTCCTGGCCATTGACGAAGACGGCGTCGGTACCGTGGGCATCGGCGACGGTTCCCTCGAAGACGATGGGTTGACCGGGGGAGTGATCGATCATCTGCCCATCGGCGGGGTAAATGCAGTTGATATCGGGGCCAGTGTCATTGACGATGATTACGATCTCTTCATAGAGGGGCTCGTCGTTGAAGGTGGGCTCGGTGACCTCGATGGTGATGGTATAGATGCCCTCGCTGTGGAATCGGAAGCGGCCTTCGCCGAAGGATTCGCCCGTGGGAAGAGCGTCGTATTCGATCTCGGGGCGGGCGATGCGATTGCCGTAGCGGTCTACGACGTGAGCGTCGACGGAGATGACCTGGCCGATGCCGTAGACTTCCTGGTTGGGCACGGGGGAGACGGACAATTCGGCCGGCAGATGAGGCAAGACCTCCAGGGGGGCTCCGAAGCGGTCGTCGGCGCCGTCGACGAGGCAACTGAAGGTGAAGATCCCGGCGATGGTGACGGTGGCGCTGAGGTTTTGATTGTCGACGACGATGCCGGAGGAGCTGGTATCGGCGATGAGCTCGACGTCGGCATCGGGGATGAAATTTCCGAATTCGTCGAAGACTTCGCAACTGGCCTCGACGGCGTCGCCGGCCACGATCTGGTGATCGCTCAGAGAAATCGCCGTGGTGTGCGCCGGCCCCGGCTTGACGGTCAGGTCTACGGGATCGGTGTCCGTAAGCCCCAGTTGGTGAGATTGACAGGCCAATTTGGCGTCGCCGGCGCGGGTGGCGTAGAGTTCACCGCCGCTGGTCTGGAAGCCATCGTCGGGAAATTGGAGAATCCGCGTCGAAGGGGCTTCATCTTCATCGAATTCGACGGGATTGCCTGCGCCGTCGACGAATTCACAACTGGCGTCGATGGGTTCGCCGGCGATGACCGTCGTGTCTTCGACGACGGTATTGATGGCGATGGCCTTGTCCGGGACCGGCGGTTCATCGAAATCGACGCCGTTGGCACTGCTGGTTCCGGTGTCGTCGGAGCCGCAGCCCACCAGCGGCAGCGAGAGGGCGCCCAGAAGGAGGGCGACAACGACAAAACCCGTGCAGCGGCGGGGAGTTCGTCGCAGCGAGGGTTTCGTGAGAAGATGCAGGAGATCCATGATGAAACTCTCGGCCAGAAAAAGGCAACATCACACAGCTATGTAAAAACGACGCGTCTGACCGATAAGAGTAGCGAGTGGGGGGGGAATATGCAAATTCATCAGTCCTCTTGAAGGGACCGAATGGCGGGGGCGAGGTCGCCACGGATACAGCCGATACAGTCGCGCATACGGGAGCGACCGCATCCGCGGGTGGAGATCCTCTGATAGGCCTCGATGGTGGGGATGGCTTCGGGGTTGCCGATGGCGACCAATTCTTCGAGGTGCTCGCTCAGGGAGGGACAGCGCGCCTGGCGCATCTCGGCGGCGACGCGCTCCCAGTCCTCGAGGTTTCGGAGCTCACCTTCGTCCTCCAGGAATTTGTAGGCGGCATCGCGGGTGGCCCGGGGAGTGCCGGTGCGTGCGCGTTCAGCGACGACGCTGCGTACGGTGGAGGTGAGATGGTCGGCCAGTAGTTTTCGGGCCTCCTCGTTATTTGCGGAGGTCAACTGGTCGACCAGCGGTTCTACGAGGATCGGCTCATTGGCGTAGCGGCCGTCGAGATCGAAGAGGAGTTGGGCTTGTTTCACCCAGTCGATGGAGCGCCCTGCCTCCTTGTCGGCCTGCAGCGACAAAAAGCGAAGGTGAGCGTCGTCGGGATGTTCTTCGATCAGGGAGTCCAGCTCTTCACGAGAGCCCTGTTTTGCGGCTTCGATGGCCGCGGCGACCAGTTCATCGTCGAGCAGTGATTGGCGATCGGCCTCAATGGCCTCGGCTTGCCGATCATCGTCGTCCATGAAGGTGTAGAGGAGCAAGCCGCCAGCGACGAGAGACGTAAAGAGAAAGACGAAGGCTACAAGCGCAAGAATGACACCGCGCTCGACGACGGGAAGGCGCTTCCAGAACTGAACGCTCTTGCGCCCCGTCTCGCGGGTGACAGCGCTCATGGTCTGGGTGATGTCGGCGATGGGATCTTTGTCGTCCGTTGAGGGCGCAGTCTTTGGCGCCTCCAGTCTGCCGTCGAGTGCATCCAGAGCAGCGATGACTTCACCGGCGGAGTCGGGGCGGTTGTCGGCGTCTTTTGCCAGAAGTCGACCGACCAACTCCTCGAGGGCGGGAGCGAAGGTGATCTCCGGGCATCTTGCGTTCAGGGCGGGGATCGGTTCGGTGACGTGTTTGCCCATGACCCGGGCGATATTGTCGCCGTCGAAGGGAGGTTGACCGGTGAGCATTTCGAAGAGGACGACGCCCAGGGCGTACAGGTCGGTTCGTGCGTCGACGTCGCTGCCGGCGACCTGCTCGGGCGACATATAATGGGGGGTTCCGTAGATCATGCCCTGGCGGGTCAGGCGCGTCGCCGGCTCTTCGTCGTCGTCATCGGATCCGGAGACGAGCCGGGCGATGCCGAAGTCCATGATCTTGACGAAATCCGGATCGCCCTGGCGCTCGATGAGCATCGTATTTTCGGGTTTTAGATCGCGGTGGACGATGCCCTGGTTGTGGGCGACCTCCAGAGCGGCGGCGATCTGACGGGCGATGTGGAGGGCCCGTTTGGCGCCCAGGTTTCCCTCGGAGTCGATGAGATCCTGAAGGGTGCGACCCTCCAGGTATTCCATGACCAGAAAGAAGGCCCCTTCGTCGTTTTGGCCGAAGTCGGTGGCCTGACAGACGTTGGGGTGGTCGAGAGCGGCGGCGGCCCGCGCCTCGCGGTGAAAGCGGGCGACGATCTCTTCGTCCTCGCTCATCTCGCGCCGCAAGACCTTGATGGCCACCTGCTTTCGCATCAAGACGTGTTCGGCGCTGTATACTTCGCCCATCGCCCCCTCTCCCAGCCGGGAATGGAGGCGATAGCGGTCTGCCAGAAGTTCGGCATCACCGCCATCTTCGAGCAACGTCTCTGATGTGGAGTCGTTCATTGGATAACGGTGCGTGGGGTTCAGTGAAGGGTCACTGCGGTGTCCATCTCAATTCCGAAGCCAAATTCGAAGCGGGGATCGGCGTCGGGTTGACGGGTATTTACGTTGATGGTGGCCCCGCGGGCCTGGAGATTCCACTGCGCGTCGACCACTCGCCCCCCGTCGACGTCGAAGAGGATACGGCCCAGAGCCTTTCCCGTCGATGCGCTATCGGTGCGCAGAGTGCCGGCATGATAGACGCCGGTGGCGCTGGTGTCCTTTTCAATGTCGATGACGGCGCAGAGGGACCCTGCGCAGGGGGCCCAATCGCCGAAAGTATAGGTCAAGCCGGCAGAATATTCGAGTTCGGCGGTGTCGTCGGTGACAGACCAGCTAATGCTGTCGGTCCATCGGTCGCCGGGGCCGACGGGATCTTCGGGAAGGGGCGGGTGGCTCGCAGCGAAGTGACGGATGATCTCCTCGAGACTCGAGCGAAGCAAGGGATTTGTGGGCGGATGGACCTGGACGTCAGAGATGGCGCCGCGTTCACTGACGCGAAAGGTCAGCGCTGCTTCCCGAAGAACGGGATGGACCTGCGTGGTATCGGTGAGCTCGTCGGGGGCGTCGAAGGCGCCAACGGCCTCGGCGACGTCGACCTGAATCAGGGAGTGAGAGTCATCTATCCCGTCGTCTTCATCGGCGAGCACCTGCATGGGCCAGCGAGGCAATCGGCGACGCGTATCTTCGTCGATGGGTCGATATTCCACGTGAAGTCCCGATTGATATAAGGGCGAAAAATCGGGGCGATGATCGTAGAGAAGTCGAAGTCCGCCGCGGACCTCATAGGACTTGGGTTTGTCGAAGTCGAAGCGAAGTA
>SLPW01000621.1 GCA_007131755.1 Myxococcales bacterium
AAGGCAGGTGGTGGGTGGTGGTAAGGCGGGTGGTGGGTAGTAGGTGGTGGTAAGGCGGGTGGTGGGTAGTAGGTGGTGGGCGTATCCCTTTTGTCGACGGTGGTAATGAAGTTGCCAGATGGTCTAGACTGCTGGGTCGTGCGGTCAGTGGAGTGTGATGAGATTGCGGGCAGGGTGGATGGCGGCGATGGACAGTCAATCGAAAGAGAGTGAAGCGTCGGTGGACGCAGGGCGACGAAGATTGGGATATTTCCCCGTGGGTGGCAGGTGGCCATGGCTATTGGGGTTGGCCCTGTTGTCGACGATGGCAGCGGCCTGTTTTGGATATCACGAATGCGAATCCGATCAGGATTGTGGCCAGAATATGGAGTGCGTTTCTGCCGGCGGAGTCATCAACTCCTATAAGGTCTGCCTATATGTGGGGGGAGACGTCGATTCAGTGGACGATGTAGATAGTGATGATTGTGAGAGTCACGAGACCCTGTGCAGCGCTACGTGCGTAGATACCAATACGAGTGCCGAAAATTGCGGAAGCTGCGGCAACGAATGTCCGCCCAACTTCAGTTGTGTCAACGGAAGCTGTCGCTGCACCACCGAGTGTTGTAGCGACAACGACTGCTCGGGCTTTGAGCAATGTTCATCGGGAGGGCAATGTGTCTGCAATGACAGTTGTTGCACCGCCGATGACTGTCCTGGAAATGAGATCTGTACGAATCGACGTCATTGCGTCGATCCCGCCACCGCCTGCGGCGATTCCTGCGACTGCCCGCCGGGATTGAGTTGTTCGCAGACCGGATCTTGTGTCGTTATCGGTACGTCAGATCGTGTGCTCTGCTGTGGCGATCCGAATTGTGAGTCCGGCCAGGAATGCGTCAACTTCAGCGGGGATCCGGGAAGTTGTTCTTAAGTCCTATGAGTTCCTGACGTCGAGATCTCGAACGGACGATGTGGTGACGCGCTATTGGGGATGTTCGTAATAACCACGCGAGAAGAAATACAGGGTGCGATTATGCCAGATTGCGGCGCCCACGTCGTCCGGGGTGGGCGCGTCGGAGAAGTCATTGAAGACCTCGGCGGAGCTATTCCATTGGCGCTCGATGAAGGGAAAGCAATGGGTCGATGGCGCAAAGTGTAAGGTCTGAGCAGTGAGAACGGCCTGGTAGACGATACCGACGGAATTGGCGGGAGCGTTGGAGTCGTCGCAGGCGTCGGCGATGCTTCCCGTCATGAAACCGCGGTAATTCTCGTCGTCCAGCCACAATGCGATGATGTCCTGACCCGGATCGGGGATGGCAGTGGCCGGTCCCTGGTCCCAGACGACGATGATCCAGTCTTCGGCTCCGTCGACGGATTCAAAGCTGCCCTGGGAGTAGTTATAATCCAGAACCAATACAATCCCCTGGACTTCGTTGGGATCGATGTCGCCTAATTGCTCGGAGCTAAAATCGTTTTCATCGAATTCGGCCATAAAATACATCTGATCATTTCCATTTCCGCTGTCCCCATCGGGATGTCGTTCGGGAATTGATAGCGCCCCAACCACCGTCACGTCAGCAAGGCGGGGATCGATGTCGGAGACGGGGCCGGTGGCCAACAGCGAAAAATTGCTGGTGTCGATGCGGTAGTAGGAAGATTGGGTCAGCAAGTAGCCGCGATCGGTCTCTTCGAGCCCGAAGGCGGCGACGATGGGACCGTCGAGAGCGTCGAAGAGATCGGTCTGTTCGTAGTCGGTGACCTGGTAGCTGGATCCGGTGGGTCCGAGGACGTGAACGGTGCATGAATCGTTGACACCGACGCACTGAGGTCCGGGGACGCAGTTCAGTCCGTCGGCTTCATATCCGTCATCACAATCGCAGCCCGGAGAGCCGTCGTCGTCGAAGCAATGGCCGTGACTGCCGCAGTCGACGTCGTCACAGATGTCGACGGGGCTGCAATAGAGTCCGTCCGGTTCGTGGTCGGCGTCGCAGTCGCAGGCCGCAGATCCGTCGTCGTCGAAGCAGTCGCCGCCGGGGCCACAGTCGACGTCATCGCAGGGGTCGGCGGGAGCGCAGGAGATGCCCTGCGGCTCGTAGCCGTCGTCGCAATGGCAGGATGCCGAGCCCTGGGAGTCCATCAGGCAGGTACCGTGGGGCTCACAGGCGAAGGCAGAACAGGGATCCCCGCTGGGAACGCAGGTATCCTGATGATCTTCGTAGCCGTCGTCGCAATCGCAGAAGGGATTATTTGAGGTGTCGAGTTCACAACTGCCGTGGGAGCCACAGTGGAAGTCGTCGCAAGGATCGGGGGCAGATTCGGGCACGCATTCCAATCCCTGGGCGACGAAGCCGTCATCGCAGTCGCATTGTGCCGAGCCATCGACCTCTACGCAGTCACCGTCGAAGCTGCAATTGACCCCGGCGCAGGGGCCTGAGTATTCGACGAATTCGCCGTTCTCGCAGATATAGTTGTCTACGATGGCTCCTTCCTGGCATTGCCCGGGAGCTTCGTCGGTGCCGCAGGCCACCATGACAGACACAAGCGCCGTGACCATAACGAGCACTGCGAAACGAAAGCAATATCGAGGAGCGTAGATCATCATCTTGTAGCCTCAACATCTCGTGGATGAAGGAATCGACCGTTACGAAGAGGATGGCAAAGACGCGAGGCCTTTTCCACACCTAATCTCAACAATCGACGAGGGTGGTTTCGTAACTCTGCTCTTCTGCGGAGCCGCTTAGATTGGACAGCCGAACTTCATAGGTCTCCCCGCTCTGTACACCTGCGGGCTGAAAGGCAAGAGCAGCCGGCCGGGCCGAATCTGCAGGAGAGAAGGTGATGCCGCTGACGATCAGGCTGTCGCCGGTGGACACTCGAGTTACCTCCACCTCGGTGGAGCCGCTCAGGCCCCAGGAGTTCGAGATCACCATCCAGGGATTCTGGATGGCGGCGCGAGGAAAATATCCGGGCGCCGGATAGGCGACGAATTCGGGAGGAGCTCCGAAGCCGGTCTGCGTCACGTAGAGGCAGACGTAGCCGCCGCGGGATCCGAAGGCGGTGTTCTGCAGGTTCGGGTTGAGCATCCAGCGGCGGTGTTGGGGGCTGCCCAGAAATGCCTCCACCGACGACGGGGCAGATGCCCCGCCGGCCAGATTGCTGGAGACTGCGCCGTTGTAGGCTTCCTGGGTATAACAGGCGGAATCTTCGGAGGGATGATGGGTCAGGCCGCCCCCTTGGGCAGCGTGATTGGTGGCGCAGGCCTGTGTGGCAAGGCGTTTGGGCTCGTCGGAAGCCACGGCCTCCACTCCGATGAGCCAGCGATAGACGTTGAGGCGCTTGATCGCGGAGTAGTGATATTCGGGATGGAGGACGCCCCAATCGCATTGATCAAGGGGCTCGTCCTTCCATTTGTCGAAGGGGACGGAGGGGATGGATTGGTAAACCTCGCAGACCTGTGCCTGGGTGCGCGATTGGGGCGTGGTTGCGGGATCGCGATCACATCCGTCGGAGCCGGCCGTAAATCCCCATTTGCAGATACATTGGCCGTCGTCGCACCAGGCGCCGTAATCACAGCCATCGACTCCGCAGGCGGAGATGGAGACGCATCCCTGGTAGGGATCTCCCTGATAGCCGTCGCTGCAACTGCATTGGCCGTCGCTGCAGGTGGCGTGGGCGCCGCATTCGACAGAAGCGCAGGGATCGGTGGGGCCCGTGTCTTCAGTGCCCGTGTCATCGGCGTCCGACGGATCGACGTGACCGTTCGTATCTGTCGGACCCACATCGTAGCCCGGCGGGGTGTCGGCGTCCTTCGACGGTGACGATGTATCCTGAGGAAGCCCCGTATCTTGCGACGTGTCATTTTCGGAGTCCCGGACACATCGCTGTCGATCGTCGTCATAATACATATCCGATGGACAGGGGTCGTAGCCCACAGGTTCACCGGTGCATCCCCAGAGGAGCAAAAATATGGCGAGACAGGCTCCCGAGAGCATGACCTTTGAAGAAAGGATTTGTTGGTGCATGACATCGTCCTGAGCGTACGGCTTCGCTACCGGAAGTTCGGGTTCAACAGGGCCAGAAAAACTACCATATCCCCGTGGCCAGTTGAAATGAGATGGACGGTGTGATTTCGTTTTGGTCGG
>SLPW01000255.1 GCA_007131755.1 Myxococcales bacterium
TGCCGGACCGCAAAAGTGGTCCTGGCCCCGGGAGGCGTCTTGAGCGCCGAGTTGGAGATTCCCACCCGTATTACACGACACGTCTACGAGTCCACCGATGATCCATCGGGACACACAGTGGCCCTGGCGGAGTCAATCGATGACGGACCGCTCGCTGCCGGCAGCTATCAGTTGCGGCTTCGATTTCCCTCCTGGCGCGTGAGGCTATCCGAGAGGCAATCGAGATCTCTGGAGGTAAACTTCGACGTCGAACTGCTCGCCGAATGAGCAGCAAATTCTGTCGCCCCCCCCCCGTCGCTAACCTCCATCGCCCCTTTTTAGCCCTGACCGTCCGTTCTTCAGGGAGCCCGGGATAACGAGCCGCACACACCCCATTCGGCCGCTCTGGGAGTGACGCGTTGGTCACTCTTCTCGACGCCATATCATGTGGCCCCTATACTCAATCATGAACGCAATAAAACCTATCCTTTACGTCCGTCAGACTGCTCTACCAGTCCGTTCGTCTCCACTCGAAATGATCTCGAAAGAGCGGTGGTGACTGCTCCTGGAAGGCGTGCAACCCGCCAACTAAACCTATCACAAAGGAGACTCTATGAATGCAGGCCCATTG
Source organism: Myxococcales bacterium (assembly GCA_007131755.1). Classification (GTDB taxonomy): domain Bacteria; phylum Myxococcota_A; class Bradymonadia; order Bradymonadales; family Bradymonadaceae; genus SLJM01. Next base: position 611 of record SLPW01000255.1, read on the forward strand.
AATCCGCCCCGAATCGTCGGCGACCTCGATCGCAGCTACCTGCGATCAGCCCTCGACCGCGCCGGACGTACCTCGCCCCTGCCCTCGGAGACAAACTTCGATGAATTGTCCGGAGGACGCACGGGCGCAACGGTCACGGCAATTCGCTCGAAGCAGGAACCTCGCTACGTCCACAAGGCGGTGTCGACGCAGCGCGGCTTCGTCGACGCTCTGGGAAATGATGGCGAGGCGGTGTACTGGCTCAGCGGGGCGACGCGCGACCTCCCGAAGCCGCTGCGTAATCCCACCATCGACGCGGCGTACCACGAGGAGCGACAGGAGTGGTGGTTGCTCATGGACGACGTGTCTGCGGGGATCATCGGACGCGATAGCTGGTCCGAGAAAGATACGCGTAACCTCTTCGAGGCACTGGCCATACTTCACGCCGCCCATTGGAATCGGCTGGACGCCCCTGACCTGGTCCTCAACACGGTGGCAGGAACCACAGCAGCGCTCGCTCAACCGGTGGCACACGTCGCTACCGGCGAACCTCCCCGTCATCCATGGGTGGCGAAGGTGGCTGAGGAGTTTCCAGTTCCCCACATGTTTCTTCCAACATTTCTGGACGTGCTCGGCGACGACGATGGCGACTTCTACGTTCGCATCTGTCGCAATTGGAGGAAGATCGCCACTGAGCTGGACCGCCATCCCAAGACCCTACTCCACGGCGACACCCGGCGCGCGAACGTGGCCTTCTTGGACGACCAGATCAGCTTCTTCGACTGGGAGTTCGCCGCGCGCGGCCCGGCGGCGATGGACCTGACGTGGCACTGGTTTTTGCGATACTGGGCCTATCCTCCCGACGATGGAAAGTCACCCCAAGAACGGCTGTGGTTGCGCAACGCCTACCTCGACCGACTCGACGAAGAGCTCGCCGATGCCGTCGATCGGCACGAATTCCGCGTCGCCTGGGACCTGGGCTGGCTTCGTGTGTTCGTCCAACTCGGCTACTGCCTCGTCGATTCGCTCACCGGTTCGGATCCCTCGCCACCAGAGGATGTGGAACGCATCACCGCTCGCTGCAAAGAGGCTATCCAAATGGCGCGTCGCATCGTGGAGGACCATGTCTGAAGAAGACCGAGATAGATGGGCCGAACTCCAAACGCCGGAGGCAGTGGCCGCTGCCGCACGTCGAATGAAACAACTCGGCACCTCACCATCGGAACTGGCGGCGCGCCAGCAGTTCCTGGACCTGCTGCCACCCCAGGCCGGAGAGCGAGTACTCGACGTAGGGGCGGGCACTGGCGAGATCGCCGTCGAATTGCTCCGACGCGTACAACCCGGGGGGACTGTAACCGCTCTCGATCCCTCTGCGGGCCTCCTCGATATGGCGATAGACGCCGCCCGGCAGGCCATCGATTATTGTCTGTATCTCGAGGCCCGCAGATAGCTCCCCGGCTGCGCACGAAGGCGTTGCCGTTCCGTGCTCTTCGCTGCCCGGCGGTAAGCCGACAAAAAGTCATCTCTTCCCATCTTTGCGAGGTGGTAGCGCGCATAATGTCGAGTCGACGGCCTTTCATCGAAGATGGATTCCCAAAGAATCTGCTCTGCCCGGTCCGATTCGTCGGAACCGTTCACTCCAGCCGATGAGCTGCCTCAATGGTCACGCTCACCACCTGAAGTTCATCAACGAGCGCACAGCGAATATAAGGCCAAATGGCAGCCTCATTGCACTCGGGGATCTGACGCACAAGGTCGACTCGAGGCAAGTTCGTAGCATCGTCGACGTACCACGACTATCGTCCCTGGCAACAAAAGGTTGCCCCAATCGAATACCACAAGTAACGTAGCACTTGATTGTGGAGCTTTTTCCATACAAGCGTCGGACTTCGCATGTGTATCTCCAGCACTACGACTCGCTTCGCGTCGGTCCTCGGCATCGCCGTCGGTCTCGCCACTGCGCTGGCCTTCTTCTTCGCCACCATGCCGGGCTGTTCTCTGGTGCTCGATCTCGAGGAGTGCACCGTCGACGAAGATTGCGGCGAATTCCACGAGTGCGACGAGACCGGACTGTGCCGTGAGACCGAGCGCGTGTATGTCTCCAGCCACATCGTCGACGACACCACCTGGACCAGCGACACCACGTACGTGCTCACCGATATGATCATGATCATTCCCCCGGCAGAGCTCACCATCGAGCCGGGCACCCAGATTCGCGGCCAACCCGAGTCGGGACTGGTTTCACGGGCGGGGGCAAAGATCATCGCCGACGGCACCCGCGACGAACCCATCGTCTTTACCAGCGATCAGCCCGTGGGCCAGCGCCTCGCCGGCGATTGGGCGGGGCTGGCCCTGGTGGGTCGCGCCCCGACGAATCGCGACGGTTTCCGACTTCGCGTCGACTCCGCCGAACACGGAAAGCCCGAAGTAGGCGGAAACGACGAGACCTGGAATTGTGGTACCCTGCGCTATGTGCGCGTCGAATTCGGGGGCTCCGAGGTCAGCGTCGAAGTCGACGGCGAGATGAGGCGTGAAAAAGCGCTCAACGGAATCACCCTCGCCGGTTGCGGCAGCGAGACCACCGTTCAGTATGTGCAGAGTCATTTCAGCGACGACGACGGCATCGTCGCCTTCGGTGGCAACGTCGACATCCGAAACGCCGTCTCCACTCGCGCCCAGAACGACGGCTTCGGGTTCGACACCGGCTGGTACGGCACGGCTCAATACCTCGCCGTACAGCAAGATATCGGTGGTGAGGAGGCCATCGAGGTGCAGAACCTCTTCGAGGATCATGACGCCGACAATCCGATGTCCAACGCCCAGATCTACAACTTCACCGTCCTCGGTGCCGATCCCAACGCGGACTGGCAGACCGCACTTTATTTCAAGCGCGGAGGTCGAGGCACTCTTTCTCACGGCATCGTCCAGGGACAGCCCACGTCGGGGCTGTATATCGAAGGTGCGGCCTCGGCGCAGGCCGTGGAAGATGGCGAATTGGTCGTCCAGCACACCCTCTTCAACGACGTCGGCCCCGACGGCGATGGCTACTTCGAACTCGTCGACATCGAGGTGATCGATGACTTCGACTGGCAACAGGTAGATCTACTCAACCACGGGGCCTACGAAGGCTACGAGGGTTTTCTCGACTACCAGGTCTTTATGGCACCGGAGCACAATAATCTCTTCGGCGTAGACCCCGGATTTCAGGGCGACCCCTACGACTATGGCGATCCCGGATGGATACCGAGCCCGGAGCACACCACCGGTAGCGATATCCCCTCCCCTCCGGATGAGCTTGGTTTCGATCCCACCGGCGTCTTCCGGGGTGCCTTTCGTCCCGGCGAGACCCCCTGGACGGAGAGATGGACCGCCTATCCTCGGCATTGAGTCTTCAGTAGTCATTGAGCTTTGGCGAACACCGGGTGACGCTGAGCGCGAAGGCGCGAAGGCGCTGTACGCGGAGCGCTGCCTCGCGAAAAATGAACGCTGGTACGCGGAGGCGCGGCAGAGCACGCGAA
>SLPW01000340.1 GCA_007131755.1 Myxococcales bacterium
CAACGAAAGTGCGCAAGGGGGCGCTGTCGAGCCGGATTCAGCACGCCGCCAGGAGGCTTCGAAATTATGTCGAAGCCTCGGGTCCGCAGGCCAATATGGTGGCCGGACCGCTGCACCAGGCGCCGGTGGCCTATTTCTGCGCCGAGTTCGGGCTTCATGAATCGCTTCCCATCTACTCCGGTGGGCTGGGGGTGTTGGCGGGCGATCACCTGAAGGCGGCCAGCGATCTGGCGTTGCCCCTGGTGGGAGTGGGGCTCTTTTACGCCGAGGGATATTTTCAGCAGGGCATCGATCAGCAGGGGCAGCAGCGCGAATATTACGGGCGCACCAGGGTCGACCATCTGGCGATTCGCAAGATCACCGGCGCCGACGGAAAGCCGCTCGAGGTCGGCGTGGAGATCGGGGGGCGTACGATCAAGATGCATGTATGGCAGGCGGCGATCGGACGATCGCAATTATATCTGTTGGACTGCGATATCGACGCCAATCCCGAGGAAGACCGAAGGCTGACGACCCAGTTGTACGGAGGCGATCAGGCGACCCGGATTCGCCAGGAGGTCTTGCTCGGTGTCGGCGGCGTCGCTCTATTGGATCGCCTTGGCATCCGTCCCGGCGTCTATCACCTCAACGAGGGTCATAGCGCCTTTGCTACCCTGGAGTTGTGTGCCCGGCTCATGGAACAGGAGCAGATCTCCTTCGAGGAGGCGAGGCACCGTGTGTCGAAGAAGATCGTATTTACGACGCATACGCCGGTGCCGGCGGGCCACGATCGCTTCGCACCGGAGATGATCGACCACGCCCTGGGGCGACTGCGCGAGCGGTTGGGTCTCGACCTTCGACAATTTCACGGGCTCGGTCGCATCAATCTGGACAATCCGGACGAGCCCTTTTGTATGACCGTATTGGCCATCAAGATGAGCGATTACCGAAACGGGGTCAGCCATCTTCACGGGCGGGTAAGTCGCTGGATGTGGAACGATCTGTGGCCGCAGCGTCAACAATCGGAGGTGCCCATTGCCCATATCACCAACGGGGTCCATGTATCGTCCTTTTTGGCCCCCGATATGAAAGCTCTATACGACCGCTATCTGGGACCGGACTGGATGAAGCATATGGAGGAGCCCGAGGCGTGGGCGGGGTTGGCCGACGTCGATCCCGGAGAGCTCTGGGAGACCCATCAGGTGCTCAAGGCGAGGCTTCTGGACTTCGTCCGTCGACGCGTGGCCACTCAGGATGCGCCGCGTGGGGATAAAGAGGGCCAGGTGGTGCCCGGAAGCGGGATGAAGCAGCATATTTTGACCATCGGCTTCGCCCGACGCTTCGCCACCTACAAGCGCGCCGATTTGATTATGAGCGATCTGGAGCGATTCAAAGAGCTGGTAAACGACGCCGATCGCCCCATCCAGATCATCTACGCCGGAAAGGCTCACCCCGCCGACCGGCCGGGGCAGGAGTTGATCCGCAGGATTGTGGAGCGCACCACGGACCCGGCCTTCGCCGGTCGAGTGGTCTTTCTGGCGGACTACGACATGAATATCGGCCGCCGTCTGGTCCAGGGTGTCGACGTGTGGCTCAACAACCCGCGGCGGCCTCAGGAGGCCTGTGGCACGAGCGGGCAAAAGGTAGTGCTCAACGGAGTGCTCAACTGTTCGGTCCTCGACGGCTGGTATGCCGAGGGATACGACGGCCAGAATGGATTTGCCATCGGCGACGGACACGAATTCGCCAACCCCGGTGCTCAGGACGAACACGACGCCGCCGAGTTGTATCGGGTACTCCAGGGGGAAGTCATCCCCATGTATTATGATATTGGCGCCGACGGACTACGAAGGGAGTGGATCGAGCGTATGAAGTGGGCGATCTTGAGCCTGGGATGGCGCTACAACGCCCAGCGAATGGTGCTCGACTATCTGCACGACGCCTATTTGCCCGCCGTGGGGGCGACGACGAGCTGAACGGCGGGTAGTGGGTTTTGAGGTTGTAGAACAATAGAACCCCGGGCACGCAAACTGCGCGTGGCCCGGGGCTACGGGGCGCATAGGCCGACGGGAGGTAATGTTCGCTCACACATTGGGATCCCACACCACCTCGTCGACGCCGGCCTGGATCGTCGCCCAGCGACTGAAGACGAAGAAGGCGTCGCTCAGCCGGTTGAGGTAGGCGATGGCCGCCAGGTCGACCTCGTCGGTCTGTGCAAGGTCGACGACGAGGCGCTCTGCGCGTCGGCAGATGGTGCGCGCGAAGTGGAGATCGATGTTGAGGCGCGTTCCGCCGGGGAGGACGAAAGAGCGAAGAGGTGGGCACTCCTCGTTATATTCGTCGATGACGGCTTCCAGGGCTTTGACGTCTTCATCTGTGACCCGGGGCATCTGTTCGCCCACGTCTTCGGGGAGGGTGGCGAGGAGGCTTCCCAGGTTGAAGAGGTGATGCTGGATTCGAAGAAGCTGCTCCGAGAGTGGGGCGAAGGAGTCCTGTTCGGCGTGCTCGTCGGCGATGGTCTGGCGAGCGGCGCCGACGAGGACGTTCAACTCGTCGACGGTGCCGTAGGCGGAGATGCGGGTGTGGCTCTTCTCGATCTTCTGGCCGCCGACGAGCCGGGTCTGTCCGCGGTCACCTTTGCCGGTGTAGACTCGATTGATGGCCAACTCGGGGTCGCGAAATCGCTCTTCGTTGGATTCTTCGCTCATGTTCGGGCTTCCTTTGTGGGAGATGGACAAGCAAATGGGTGATGGGTATTGGGTGATGGGTATTGGGTGGGTGATGGATATTGGGTGATGGGTATCCAGTGCCGGAGCTACGGGCAAAGCTCTTCCGGACGTCATCTAATCACGTTGGATTTTCAGGTGTATGCGGCCTATGGCGTTGGAGATGCTCAGGAGATAGTAGCCGGTAAATCCGTCGTCCTCTTCGACGACGGCGATTGCCTGGGCGCCCTCGAGCATATCCCCCACCGCGCCGAGGTCAATCGGCGGGGCCACGGGCTCGTCGCAGGCCGTATCCCACAGGTGGAGTTGGTCGTCGTTGAAGGCGGTGATCCACAGAAGCCCGTCGGCGGCGATGGTGGCGCGGTGGGTGGCGTCGCCGTCGGTCTCGTATAGTTGCAGGGGGGATTGGGCATCGTAGATCCACTGTCGGGCGTCGACGTCGAAGGCGAAGGCCACGGGGGCGATGCCGCTGGCGAAGTAGAGGCGGTCTCCTTCGGGTGTGAGGAGCGGCCTTCCCGGAGCTCCCACGGTCTGGGCGTCCTGTTGACCCAGAGCAAAGGTCTGCGACGGCGGAGTGACGGGATCCGTGGCGATATCGAACCACTGCAGGCCTCCCTCGGAGCTGACACGCACCCCGTCGTCGAACTCCAGCTCTCCCGTGAGGCTTGCGAAAAGCGCGGGGGAATCGTCGATGACGGCGGTGGTTAGAAATTGGGGGTTCGGAAGATCCGTCTCCACCGAGGAGATCACGTCGAGGGTGGTGCGGTCGACGACGGCGATGCTGCCCGGCCCGTAGCCCTCGGAGGGGCTAATATAGTCCACGTTGGCCACGTAGGCGTAGTCTTCGCTGAGAGCGATGGAAGAGGGATTGGAGAAGAGGGGATCATCCAATTCGGCGATGGGCGCGCCGCTGTCGAGATCGGCGATGCTCACGGTGTCACTGAGATAATTCGCCACCCACACCTGGCCAGCTTCTTCGTCGACGGCGGCGGAGTAGGGATTGCGCTCCGTTCCGACGTCGATGAAGTGAGGCTCGAGGACTATCTCTTCGAGGTCGAAGCGGCTCACCGAGTTGGTGCCGCTCTCCACGATCCATAGACCACCGTCGCCAGAGATGGCGAGGTCATTTGCCATGGGGCCAACCTCGGTGACCAATGGCTCGACGGTGACCTCGTAGGCCGGGGCGCCGTCGGAGCAGACGGCCTCGGTGCTCATCTTTTCCGTGGAAGTGCCCGGTTCGTCGTCGGAGCAGGCAATGATGGGCAGCAGGACTAATAGGGCGATCCATCGCGACTTCATCGCGTCCCCCTCATCTCCATGGACAGAAAGATCGCCCGACCTGCCAGGGGATGTTGGAGGGCGTCGACGGCGCGGCGGTGGTCGAGCAGGTTTTGCAGTTGCAATCCCATCCGAAGCTCTGAGGACAGGAGGAGGTCAGCGCCGGCGTCGAGGCGAAGGGCAGCGTCGTTTCGCAGGTGGCCGAAATTGTCGAGGTTGATGGGGCTACGGAAGTGGGCGGCACCTCGCAGGGCCAGGCCCGGAGTACGCGAGCGCGGGGAGTAGTCATGGACGTCGAAATTGGTCTTCAGGTGCAGGCGATGACGTGGTTGGCCGGGAAGCTGCGGCGGAGAATCGCCGTCGGGACGATCGAGACGTGCCCGGGTGTAAGTATAGGCGGCGTCGATGTCTACGCTGTCGTTGAGGGCGACGTGGACCGACGTTTCTGCACCTCGAGAGGTCGCGCCCTGTAAATTTCGAGCCTCGTAGTGGTGAGCCGATGCCGGCAAGAAGAGAATCATGGAGTCGATGGAGTGGTGAAAGACTCCGGCTTGAAGATATAGGGCGTCGTCGGCAGCGCCCAATTGAAGGCCGGCGTCGGCGACGAGAGCCTCCTCGGAGTTCAGGTCTCGATCGCCTCGGATGGTCTCCGTCTCCAGATAGAGCTCGTCGAAATGGGGGCACCGATAGGTACGGGCCGTGTTCGCTCGAAGCTCCAGGCGGCGGTGCAGTCTGCCGATGATGCCCGCGGCGGGAAGAAGGGGCCGGAATTCGTCGGCGCCCTGATCGTCGCTGCTGAACTCGGAGCGAACCGATCCGATGAGGCTTATGCGTTCGTCGGCCAATAACCATTCGTCAGAAGCCGAAAGGGCTGTCGAGAAGCGACGTGCCCGCAGCTCTTCGGCTCTCTGTGGGGTATGGACCTGTTGTTCGAAGAGGGCGGCGCGGCCCTCAGCGTCGAGGCGAAAGAGATGGCTGTCTCCTAAGAAGATCCGAATCCCACCGGTGAGGGCCGCCGTACTCTCCGTGGACTGACTCCAGAAGGGCTCGCCGGTGAGGAATCCACGCTCGTTGGCATAGTCCTGGCGATATTGCTGAGCGCCGACGGTGGCATAGGCGTCGACGCCCTCCCAGCGAAGGGTGGCCAGCGCGCGGCGGTCGTCGACGCCGGCCTGGCGAAAGGACTCCTGAAACTCCGAGGGGCCGGGGCTTCCGGCGTGGCCGGATTCGAAACGTCCCGTCAGGCGAAAGGTATGTGAGCCGGAATGAAGATGCCCCGTAGCGCCGAGCCCGGCGCGTTGGTGTGCGTTGTTGACGCGCCGGCGAGTCTGGCCGCGGTGGTCGACGAAGGAAAAGTCTCCGTCGCTGTGCCGGACGCCGCCGAATAAGAGGAGGCCGCCGACGCCGTTGCCCAGGCCTAGTTCGGCTTCTGTGGAGGCCGTACCGAAGCTTCCGCCCATGAGTCTTCCACGGACCTCCACGCCCTCGTCGCCGGCGCTGGCCAGGTTTAGCTGCATGGCTCCCGCGGGAGCCCCGCCGCCGCGAGAGGTGGCGGCCGGACCGCGCAGGATATCCGCCGACTCCAGTCCCTGGGGCATCATCTTTCCGACGTCGAACCCGGTGCCGGCGGGAGCGTTCAGTCGAAGTCCGTCTAGATCGACGACGATCTGACGGGGATTTCCGCCTCGGATCGATAGATGGGCGCTCTGTCCGTAGCTCGACTGGCGGCGCACGTAGGTTCCGGTCACGCGCGACAGGGCGTCGGCCAGAGTCTCGCCGCGCATGGCGAGGTCTTGCGTGGGGATGCGGGTGGTCATGCCGGAGACGAAGCGTTCGTCTTCGCGCCAACGCTCGTCGCGCTCGGTGGTGCGCACGGTGATCGTCTCGTCTTCGTCGTCCTCGTCGTCCTCGTCGTCGATGGTCTCGGCGCCTGCCGGCGCCGAAAAAGCGATCAAAGTCGCAGCGATAGCGACGGCCGCCCGGCGGCGGGAGAACAAGAAGCGTAAAATGGAAACCAGAGCTGACATCAGGGCCGACCTGTCTCTCTACTCGCGAAGAGCCAGTGGAAATATGGACCAGACGCCGCCCGGATATCCTGACTTGCAGCTCTCCCACACCCGATGACGCAGGTGTTGCGCGCCGCCGATCGCCTTCCCGCGCACCTTGTGCGCAGTGGCCTTTGGACCGGCAGCATCGCTGCATACAGTGGCGCGACCGTCTCGGATTCTCACCGAGTTCCCCGTCGCGACGTCTTCGGAAAAACTATGTCAGGTTTGAGGTGCAGGCGTCAATTTGAGTCCTGCAACCGATCGGGGCGGGAGAGACCCCTGAGAAGTGGGTCTGATTCACCTTGATCGGTTGTAGGACTCAAAGTGGTCGAGGCTACACCCTGGCCCGAGCCCTGGCCCCGGCCCGCTGTTACTTCGCGCCGTCCAAGAGGGTTGAGTCAGTGGTGACCACGGAGGGCAGGGCAAGGCCTCCGGTAAGAAACCACTGCGAACGGCGGGCCTGGGCCAGGGCCTGGGACCGGGCCAGGGAACGACTACCGACGGAAACCGAGGAGACCCCTGAGAAGTTCCGGGGTTGCAATTCGATGGGGGAGATCGGTATCGTCGCATCGATCGTATTCACCCTTTGCGTCGGCGCGATAGAAATGATAGCGGCGAACGCAGAGATGAAGACATCAAAGCGCAGGCCGGCGGGTGGTCCTCGACTTCCCCTGCCGGTTTTTTGTTGAAGAGCTCAACGGTGCTGGAGAATAGCATAATGAGAAGAACCTTTTGGAAGCTACTCGCGATGGCCGCGTTGGCAGGGGCCGTGGTCGCCGGCTGTGGTGATGACGAGCCGACAGAGACCACGCTGGAATGTGGCGCCAATACCCAGTTTGAAGGCGGCTATTGTGTGCCCGATGCGCGCTGTGACGATGGCGAGATCGTCACTCCCCGTGGATCCTGCGCACCGCAGGATGTCTTCTGTGGCGAGGGTTCGGTCTATGATGCTGAGCTCCAACAATGCGTCTCCCCGTCGGAGATTCGCTGTGGTGAGGGCACGGAGGAGAGAGACGGACAGTGCGTGGTGGAAGAGCCGCTGCACTGCAGTGACCAGACGGTGCTGGTCAATTCGACCTGTGAGCTCGCCGAGACGGTGTGCGGAGAGGGAACCCAACTGGAGATGCCCTATTGCCATCTCACGGAGGAAGCCTGCGGAAACGCAGCGCAGTGGGACGTAGCCACCGGAGAGTGCGTGGACCTGGAGGATGTGACCTGCGGCGATACGACGGTGGAGCAGGACGACGCCTGCGTACCGCTTGGCTCCTTTGCGGAGCAATTGGCCACAGAGGCCGACGTGACCTATGGCGACGGCCAGCCCATCGTGCCCTCCGACGAGGAGCAAGTGGTCTTTGCGGGGACCATGGAGCAGAGTGTGGTGCACAGCTTCGACGTCGATGGGAGTGAAGGGCAGTGGCTCGAGGTCAAGCTATACTCCATCGGGCTGCCGTCGCCGGGCTTCGATTTTCGGGACCAGGGCGCCAATTGGCGTCGTTCTGCGGTGGCGGGCATGGAGAGCGTTCCGACGCGTACGGTCCTGGTGCCGGCAGACGACACCTTCAGCTTCGACGTGGTCACCCGGCTGTCCGACAGCAGCTTCGCAGATCAGAGTTGGCGCTATGTGGGGACCGTAGACGTCGTGGATGCACCGCAGGCCTACGATTGGGACTTCGACGACGGAAATCTGGACGGCGATCTGGAGCTTACGAAATATAACTTCATCGCCATCGACGTGGAGGAGACTGGTGAGGTCTTCTTGAGCGCAGAATATGTAGGCGATGACGTCGAAGAGGCCACCCTCGAGGTGTGGGCGTCGCCCCAGGAATTCGTGGAGCGTCATGACATGGTGGAGGGAGAAGAGATCGCCCTGGATGTGCTCGATCGCTCCACGATTTATTTACACCTGGACGCGGCGGCGTTTCACGGCGCGAATACAGAGTACGAAATTCGGGGGACGGCAACGGAGACGCTGGAGCCGGGTCAGACCTTCGACCATCCGGTGGTGGCAGAAGAGGGAGAGGTGATCTTTTTATCCCATCAAAATCAACCGACCCAGCCCATGGCGGCCCGTGTATATCTGGACGACGAGCTGAAATACGAGGTCGAGGAGGTGCTGGCGGGCAATCAGCTTTCCTATGCGGAGGCGCAGACGAAACGGCAGTTTTTCTACGCCGAGGAGAGCGGAGAATACGTGGTGGAGTTCCACAATACCTCTACCTCGACGGTGACCAGCTTTCTGTCCACCTCCTATGCGGATCTAAAGCCCACCTTCGCGATCGATGGTCACCAGTGGCAGCAATTCGAGGCGACCCTCGACGGTGATGGTGCTGGCGAGGGGGACTGGAAATTCGCCCTGGTCACCACGCCGACGCCGGCGATCGTAGAAGTAGAGATCGACATTACTTCCGGGACGACGCCCAACGCTCGAATCTACGATACCGATGGGGTCGAATTGGAGAGGGTGTTCAATTCCTTTGGCACCACGGAGATCGACTTTCTGGCCGAAGAAGCGGGGACTTATTTCGTGGTCATAAAGCCCGGCTTTACGGCGATCACCGGCGATATCGAGATCTCCATGCAGGGTCGCGAAATCGACTTGATCGAGCCCGGAGGGGTGATCGAAGAGACCTATGACGTCGAGACCTTCGACATTCTGCACGGGCACCTGTCCTATGAAGAGGGCGATCACGTAGATGTACGGCTCATCAACCCCAACGGGGTGTTGGTCTTCGAGGAGACGCAGTTGAGTCTGGCCTCCGGTCAGAAGTGGCGGTTCATGGAGCTATTTCCGGGACCGGGAGAGTTCACCTTGCAGGTGGAGAATACGGGAGAGTCGACGTTGGTGGCCCCTCTTTTGGAGAGCGAGGTCTCCAATTCCTTCGCCAGCCTGACCCTCGAGGCGGAAGTGGAATACAGCTACGATCGCCCTTCACTTGAAGAGGGAGAGAGCGAATTTCTCATCTTCCAGTCTCCCGAGACGCTTGCGGTAACGGTGGACGCCTTTATGGGGCTCGATCAGGTGGGGGTGTTGCGGGTCTACGAGGTGGGCTCCGGAAACGTGGTAGGCGAAAACGAAAGTATGCTCACCGTGGAGACCGAGGCCTTCACCCAGGCGCAAGGGGTGTACGCCATTCAATTCGAGGCGGTGACCAATATCGACGACGGCTACGAACTGACGTTGAGCGCCGAGGAGAGCACGATCTTCGAGGTCAACGAGAGTCGCTCTCCGGGCACGTCGATCGGAGAATTAGGCGCGCAGGACACCATCACCATCGCGAGTTGTCCCAACGTTCAGGAGATCGATATGGATATCGATCTCAGCGACAGTTGGACATCAGAGCTGATCATCTATCTCACCGATCCGGTGGGCAATCAGCACGCACTATGGGCACTGACTTCTGGTCCGGGAGGAACGATCACCGGCAATTTCAACGAGACCTTGGATCCGGAGTCAGACCCTTTCTCACCCGTGACGGCCGTTCCCATTTCGGAATTCGAGGGGACGAACGGGACTGGTCAGTGGACGTTATACGTGCACAACGACAATTGGATCGTCGGCGATACTCCGGGGACGCTTCATAGCTGGGGTTTGAATCTCGTCTGTGAGGGGTGAAGACGCGTCCGCAGCATAACGGACACAAATGCCCGACATAGAACAACGAAGGTATGTCATGAGAAAGTGCAAGATACTCATCATCGCCCTGGTGGCCATCACATTCGTCGCCTGCGGAGGAGAAGAGGATGAGGAACTGAGTCCGCAATGCGGAGAGAATACAGCGGAGCAAGACGGCGCCTGTGTGCCCGTATTTCCCGAAGAATGCCCTGAGGGCGAGGTACACGACGACGAATTGGGTGACTGCGTGCCCGCCGGCGAGAGCTATTGTGGCGAGGGTACATATTTGCATCCCGACTTCGGGGTGTGCGTGGCCGATGCACAATTGGAATGTGGCGAGGATACCGTCGAGGACGACGGCGACTGCCTTCCCGCTCTCGAAGTGTCCTGTGGGGAAGGGACGGTGGCCTTCGATGAAGAGTGCGTGGCCCGAGACGATGTCTGCGGCGATGGAACGGAGTGGCATGAAGACCTCTGCCGCCCCGTCGAAGATATCTGTGGTGAGGGGACGACCTTCGATGTCCAGCACAGAAAGTGCATCCCCATCTCGACCCTCGAATGTGGCGGAGGCACTACGGTCACCGACGACTTCATCTGTGTGGCGAGCTCGGTATACTTCGAGGAATTGGCACAAGACCCGGATTACGATCTCAGCCAGGAGGAGCCGGGCAAGGTCATCGAACTCGCCACCACGGGAGAGTCGGTGGTCATCATCGGAAATATCGACGCTCCCGACGAAGAGGATGGACAGCTCGTTCAGGACGAAGATTACGTTGAATTCGAAGCCCAGGCCGGTCAATGGTTAGAGGTCACCGTCTATTCGATGGGGCTACCGGAGCCGGGATTTGTCTTCGCTTCGCTTGATTCCGATTATTATCGATTGAGTGATCTGGGGGCGGGCATCGAGGTGCGCCGTCAATTCGCCATTCAGCAGTCGGGGACAAAAGAGCTCAGGATCTCCAATTTTCCCCAGCTCGTCGGTGAGCTTTCGCCGGCCGGCGGAGACGACTGGGGCTATGTGGCGGTCATCGAGTCCATGGAATCGCCCCAGGCGACGGAGGTGGAGATTCTGGAGGATCCCTTCAGCGGCGATATTCGCAATCTCTCCGAGAATTTCTATCACGTCGTGGGGGCGAATGCTGTGGAGGCGGCGGCGCTATTCTTTGACCAATATGCTGCGGACGCCGAGGCGGAGCTTCAGGTGTGGACCGATGAGCAGACCTGGGTGGAGTCGTTCGAGATCGACGGTGGTCCCGTCGCCATCGATACCTCTGAGGACTCCTTTTATCTTCTCTTCGATAGAGTGCATGCCTACGGGACGAATCTGGATTATGAGGCTCGACTAGAGGAGGGACAGTCGGCGCCGGCAGGGGAGCTGGTCGTCGAGGAGATCACGGGGCTCGAGCCCGGCGATTATGTGGGGCTATTTCAGGATAACCTGGACGGCCTCGCACTGTCGGCCAGAATCCTGGACGACGAGGGCAATCAGGTGGTCAGCACCAATTCCCTGCAGGTCTCGAGTGCCGAAACGGGCCAGAGCAGCCTGTATTGGTACGTAGAATACGCCACGGACCTCACCCTGGAGGTGGAGAATACGTCGGGCCAGGACATCGACTATATGGTCACAAACACCCACGTGGGTACGGCCGATCGGGTGACGGGAGTAGACGGAGATCTGGTGGAGATGAGCCATGGCGACGCCATGTCACGGGGACAACGTCATTACGTGGAAGTGGAGGTGGAGTTTCAGGGACTGTTGTCGCTGGCAGTGGAAAGCTTCGGAACAGCACAGCTCAGGTTATATACCGACCATGGAAGCTTCATCGATGAGGGAACGGATCTGATGATGGCCAGCGTCGTGCCGGGCTCTCATCTGCTGGTGGTGGAGGCGGAATCTCCGATGGCCGGGGGATTTAAGTTGGAACTTCAGGAGAGCCAGATCTTCGAGGTCGTCGAGACCAGCTCGCCCGGGGCGTCGATCCCCGAAGGTGGGTCGACGACGGACCAGGTGAACGTGAGCACCTGTCCGGTGATCAAGGAGATAGAAGTCCACCTTGATATCAGCCATGGTTGGCTAGGGGAGCTGATCGTCGATCTGAGCGCACCCAGCGGCGATGTGGCAAATCTTCACTACATGACCGGTGGGGCCTCGGCGAACATCAATGATACCTATCCGAACCCCTCGGATACCCTCAATCTGGGTAACGGCCACGATCTTTTCAATCTGGAGGGCACCAACGGATCGGGTGGCTGGACGTTGTACGTAGAGGATACCACCGATTGGTGGCAGAACTATGGTGTGATCAATAGCTGGACCCTTTATCTGACCTGCGAAGGGTGATCGAAAAGGGTCAGGCGTTGATAGGCCTTCGAGCATCCGTAAGATGCATGGGTGTGCAATCGCGGACGCGACAATCCCCTGTGTGAAGGATATGGCCAACTTCTTAGATTTCGGAAAGTCGGGCCTTATGCAAGCGTGCTTCGCTCCGGCAACATTGTGGGTGCTATTTGTGGTCGCCTCTTTTGGGGGGGGCTGCGGGGAAGCGGAGCCAAAGGATGATGAGAATTTCTGTGGGGAGAATACGACTTTCGTCGATGGCCAGTGTGTCCCGCAAGATCACGATTGCCCCGACGGTGAGATGGTCAGCCCGAGGGGAGAGTGCGAAGATCCGGACGCCTTTTGTGGTCCCGACGCGACCTACGACGTCGAGTCCCAGCGATGTGTTCCCGTTGAGGAACTTCAATGTGGGCAAGGGACGGTGGCGCAGGACGGGGTCTGCGTCATGGACGGTGCTCACCAGTGCGGCGTGGGAACCCTATTGTCCCAGGGCGTTTGTGTCTTGAAGGAGGACGTATGTG
Source organism: Myxococcales bacterium (assembly GCA_007131755.1). Taxonomy (GTDB): domain Bacteria; phylum Myxococcota_A; class Bradymonadia; order Bradymonadales; family Bradymonadaceae; genus SLJM01. The sequence goes on from SLPW01000340.1 coordinate 12,504, forward strand.
GCGAGGATACGAGCCCGGTGGGCGACGAGGCGGTGACGGGGTGTGAGCTCGCCGACGACGCCTGCCAGGGAGGGGCCCAACTGGATATCGATACGGGTAGATGCGTCGTGGTCGATTCGGTGGTCTGTGGAGAGGGAACGACAGAGTGGGAAGGGGCTTGCCTGCCTTATCGCACCGTGGCCGACGAACTGGCCAAAGAGGCGACCCTGTCTCACGGCGATGACGTACCCATCGTCGCCTCCACAGACGGTCCCGTAATCTTTACGGGGACGATGGATGAAGAGCTGACTCACCATTTCAACTTCATCGCCACTGGCGATGATTGGGTGGAGGTCACGCTGTATTCACGAGGTCTTCCCTCTCCAGCGTTCTCCATAGCCGACGGTCAGGGCTGGAGGCGAGCCACCGTGGCGGGGCTTCACAGCACGCCGAGCCGCCTCTTCGGCATTCCCGAAAGTGGCTCCTATGACTTCTACGTGACCACCACGTTGTCACAGAGCGACAATTCCACCGATTTCGGCGACGAAACCTGGGAATACGTGGGCGTCGTGGAGGTGGTCAGTCCTCCGTCGGCGACGAGTTGGGATGCCCTCTTTGAGGAGCCGATTGGCGGCGACCTCAGGGAGACGGCGTCCAATTTCGTATCCGTCGACCTCGTCGATAGCGAGAGTCTGTTGGTGACGGCGCAGCAAATCGGGGCCCACGTGGAGGGGGCGGTGGTGGAGTTGTGGAGTGATACGGGACAACTCCAGGCCATGGGGGCCGTCGAGCAGGGACGGAGCGTTCTCTTCGATACCAGCGCTGTCTCGTCGGCGACGTTGCACTTCGACGCCGCATTATTCCTGGGGACGAAGACGGACTTCGAGTTTAGAGCCCGGGGCCCGGAGACCTTGCTTCCTGGCGAGAGTTACGAGGAAACCGTGAGCGCTGAGGCGGGCGATCTGATCTTGATGTCTCATCGTTCTGACGAGGCAAAGCCCGTCGACATCGCCGTGTTGCTGGACGGGCAGTTGCAATACGAGCTGGCCGAGGTCTTTGCCCAAAACCAATTCGGGGCCCTCGACAGCGACGAGACGATGCGTCCCTTCTTCTATGCCCCCGAGGACGGGGAATACGTCCTGGAATTTCACAACACCTCCGATACGACGCTGCATCACTTCGCAGGGATCGGGGAGGTCGACACCGCGCCGACCTATGAGTTGGCCGCCGGCGAGAGCAGCACTTTCGAGACTCATATCCCTGCCGAGGGGTTGGCCAATGGAGACTGGCGCTTCGTGATCATCGACGCGCCCACGGCGGCGCTCCTCGACGGGGAGATAGCTGCTGGCGAGGGCAGCCCTGCCGTTTCACTCTTTGATTCTCAGGGAGGACTGATCGATAGCAGATCTGCCTATTCGCAGGTCAACGGGTTCGAATTCGTCCTGGAGTCATCGGGGATCTATATCCTGGCGATTCGGCCCCATGTAGACCCTTCGCCTCTGGTAGATATGCCGCCCATATCAGGGGGGATCGACGTCGGGTTGCAGGGACGATCCGTCAGCGCACTCTATCCCGGAGAGGTGCACAGCGAGAGTTGGATCGCCTCCACGGAGGATCTGCTCATGGGCACCGTCACCTTCGAGAGCGGTGGGCCCGTAGACCTTCGACTCGTCGGGCCCGGTGGGGATATAATCTTCGAGAAATTCGATGTGGATAGTGGTTTTGATCTCGTCGAGATTCTTCCCGAATCCGGGGAGTTCACCCTGGAGGTGGAGTGCGCTTCTGCCACCCTCGGTCTCGACGTGGATGCAGAGGTGGTGACGCATGCAGAATACTTCAACGCCGTCGACGGGTTCGAGGACACCTACGACCGGCCCGAGATGGACCCGGGAGATGGCGAGTTCTATGTGATTTTGGCGCAGACGGACTTCCAATTGGACGTCGAAGCCCTCGTCGGTGAAGACGAAGCGATGCTGCTGCGACTGTGGGATGTGGACGAGCGACAATTGATGCACGAAGTGCAGGGAGAATCGGAGGTCCCTTTCGTCGAGCCCCGGTTGTCCGCCGGACTCTACGTTTTGGAGGCCCAGGCGGTGACGCCGCTACAGGCGCCGTGGCAACTGAATCTTGCCGGTTCCCTGGTGGAATTCATCGACGTCGTCCACTACGAGGACCCGCCGGTTTCGTTGGAGACCTACGACGGAGTGGGGCAATCGGAATTGACCGTCAGCGGTTGCTCCGAGATCGCTGACGTGTGGATCTCCGTCGATTTTCAGAGCGCCGACGACGAATTTCTCTCCGTCGATCTGGTGGCTCCCCCGATGGACGAAGGAGAGGCGTTGGCCCTTCGGGAGGCCGGCGTGGCGGCACCGAAGACGACGGTATTCGGAGACGACACACCGCCCGTGGACTCTCTCGATGTGCTGGTCGGTGAATTCGGTGACGGAGTCTGGGAGTTGATCGTCACAAATGATTCCTGTTGCGTGGAAGCGGAACTCCTCAGTTGGGGGGTTCATCTGAGCTGTCTGTGAAGAAGC
>SLPW01000495.1 GCA_007131755.1 Myxococcales bacterium
AGGGATGGAGTTCGTATTCCCAGAAGGCCTCGAGGCGGCCGGCGGCGACGTAGGCGAGGTCCAGGGCCGCTGAGCCGAGGCGTCGGATGCCGCGGCAGGCGCGGGTGAGGTGTTCGAATTGACGCAGTGTGGACTCGAATCCCGGTGTGTTTTCCCGTGGAAAGCCCGTGACCAGCAGTGCGGTCTCCAACTCGTCGATCTCGCTGACCGTCAGCGGACAGCCGTCGAGGTGGGCACCCTGTCCGGAGGCAGCGCTGAAGAGTTCGTCGCGGTTGGGATCGTAGATCACACCGACGCGGGTTGCGCCGTCGATCTGCAAGGCGATGGAGACGCAGTACAGGGGGATTCCTCGGGCGAAGTTGAAAGTGCCATCGATGGGATCGATGACCCAGGTGCGCCTGGCTTCGCCGCCGTCTGCCTCTTCGCTTTTGCCGAACTCCTCTCCGGAGATGCCGTCGTCGGGAAAGGCCTGGCGAAGTTTGTCGATGATGAGGCGTTCCGTGCTGCGGTCGACGTTGGTCACCAGGTCGTGAGGGCCTTTTAGGGAGACGTCGAGCTGGCGGGAGCGCTCGCGGAGGATATGCCGTCCGGCCAATCGGGCGATGGCTTCGGCGCTGCGCAGTTCGTGGTGAAGATCGGTCATGGGCTCGTGGGTGGTGGGAGGATGGATTCCTGAAATTCGATGCGAAGTTGTCTGATTCGTTCGTTGTCGCGGCTGGGATAGGTGCGGTTGGTGAGCAGGACGCTGACCACCTTGTGCCGTCGTTCGATCCACAGAGAGGTTCCCGTAAAGCCGAGGTGGCCCACGGTGTGGTCCGGATGAAAGCCGCGGCCTGCGTTGGAGCGCTCTCCGCTGGGCGTATCCCATCCGCCGACGTGGTGACCTGTGGGGGATCCGGCGTCTGGGGACCAGGCAAATCGCAGGGTGTCACGCGACACGAGTGGGTCTTTGACGGGATGGCCGCAGTCGATGGCCAGCAGGTGCCGGCCGAAGCGCAGCAGGTCTTCAGCGGTGCTGAAGACGCCGGCGTGGGCCGAGACGCCGCCGAGGACATTGGTATTTCGATCGTGGACGGTCCCCTGAACTACGCGGCCTCGTCGTGGACAATCCTCGGTGGCGGCGGCGCCGTCGATTCGGTCCGATAGTTGTGGGCAGTCCAGGTAGCGGGTGTGGTCGAGGCCCAGGGGGCGAAAGATGCGGTCTCTGGCGAGCCGGGACAGGGAGACGTCGTCGAAGAGGCTCTCGAGTAGTCTCGTGAGCAGGATATAGCCCAGATCGGAGTAGATATGGCGCTCTCCCGGAGGTGCCTTCAGGGGCGTATCGACGATATTTTTCAGGATGTCGCGACGGGCCTGGGCGGCCTGCTCCGGGGTGGGGTCGAGGCGATGAGCCTCGTAGAAAGGATGCCAGTCGGGAAGCCCGGAGGTGTGATTGAGGAGCTGCAGAAAGGTCAGAGTGTCGGAGTCTGGATGGGGGTTTTCGGACCAGCGGGGAAAGAGCTCGACCACCGGCGTTTGCCACAGCACACGGCCTTCGTCGACGGCCTGCATGGCCAGGGTGGCGCCGACGAGTGCCTTGGTGATGCTGGCCACGTCGAAGGACGTGGAGTGATTGACGTGGTCGGAATCGGAGGACTCCAGGTCGATCTTGCCGAAGGCGCCGCAGTACAGATCGTCGTCCAGGGTGCCAACGGCGGCCTGGATGGCACAGCAGGTGGCGTGAACTCCGATATCGCTGCGGTGTGTTGCGATATGGCGCTCCAGGAGCCCGTCGATGTCAGGAGAGTTCAGTTTCATCGCGGTTCGACGGCGTGTCGGGCAAAGGTGAGGGTTCCGGCGTCTGCGTCCAATTCGGCCTGAACCCCGACGGGAAAAGATGCATTTCGATGTTGATGGCCGACGGGGGCATCGGCGACGACGGGGCAGTCGAATTGGCGACCCAGGTCGTCTAGAAAACGAGAAAATTCCCCATCTTCAACATAAACACCACTGCAATCGGAAAAGTCGCCCAGGACGAGGCCGGCGATGTCGGCGTTGCTGGCGAGTCGAAGGGCCGTCAACAGGCGGTCGAGGCGATAGTCTTGTTCGCCCACTTCCTCGACGATGATGATGGCGCCGTTCAGCGGCGGACAATAGGGGCTCGACAGCAGGGGAATGAGGAGGCTCAGATTTCCACCATATACAGGCCCGGAAGCTCTTCCAGCGCGCAGGGTGCGAAGCCCGGTCCATGGCTGCGGGGCGGGGTTGGTGGCGAAGAGCGCGTCGTGGAGGCGTTCAAGGGAGTCGAAGTCAGAGTCGGAGTGAAGCCGGAGGCTCTTGACGACGGGGCCGTGGAGGGTGGCAACGTTGCAGACACCGGCGACATATAGGTGGAGAGCCGTGATGTCGCTGAACCCGACCAGTAGCGGGGGGGCGCTGCGTATTCTGGTATGATGGAGATGGGGAAGAAGGCGCATGGCGCCGTATCCGCCGCGACTGCAGATGATGGCCCGACAATCGGGATCGGACCAGGCACGGAGGAAGGCCTCGAGGCGTATTTCGTCGGGTCCGGCGAGGTAATCAAAGGGAGGGCGGCGGTGGTAGGCGTCGTCGTCGATGTGGACGTCCAATTCCCACGTACGCAACAGGTCGAGGCCTTCAGCCAGGATTTCGGGGGTCACCGGTCCGGAGGGGCTGACGACGTGGACGCCGTCGCCGGGGCGAAGGGCCGGGGGATGGATGAGCTGGTCGGGGCGTTCGCTCATCCGCTCTCACCTCGTACGTATCGGATGATGACCACGTCGCCGGAGCCGAAGGTGGAGTCGACGCTGAATTTGACGGGGATCATATTCTGGTCGCGGCTAAACCAGATGCTACCGGTGTGGCGGGCTTCGTCGTCGACGATGATTTCCGGTGGTTCAGGAGGCTCGTCATCGTTTCGGCGGGCGCGACGGCTACGGAGAATATCGCGCTCGAAATCCACTCGCCAGGTTTTGAACCAGCCAACGGGGGTGAGGAGATCTTCGCGGGCGACGACCTCCAACTCGATACGGCTCAGTAACCAGCCGTCGTAGATAAAATAGCTGAACTGGTCCCCGATGGCGATGTCGTCCGTGCGGCGAAGCTCATAGAGCCAGGAGATCATATTGTGGGTTTCGGCGGGGATGGAGTCCTGGAAGGTGCTCTCCCGGTCTCTTCGAAAGCGCTCTACGTAGGCGATATATTCGTGGCGGCGATAGTCGACGTCATAGGTGCGAAAGCGATTATTCTCGTCGAGCCGTTTTTCGGAGCGAAAGGGCCGGTTGGTCGCCGGATCGAGGTAGACGTTGATGCGGTCGTCGACGGGATAGATGGCGTCGAAGAAGCCACGAGAGCGAGCGACACCGCTGATGGGCACATAAGGGGTGTCCCCGCGATACTCCATGGTGCCGATGCGCACGCCGGCGCGCATGGCCTCCGAGTCGTTGACGCGCACCGAATAGTACAGCTCCTCGCCAAGCCAGGGGAAGGTCACCTCCTCTTCGTCGACGTCGGCCGCGCTCGCCAGGGCCGCCTCGTCGAGCTCAACATCGGCTTCTTCGGTCTCGTCGACCTCGGGGATCGCTTCGTCGGCCACAACCAGGGAAGGAGGAAGATGGATCAAGAGCAGTAGGAAGACGCCGGCGGTGGTCAGACGAGAAAGGTCTGAAGATGGCAAGGGAGAGGGCATAGTTAGCACCATCGTGTTCGAGAAGAAGCCAGAGGGGCCCGGAGTTCGACGAACGCCGAGGCCATTTGTTCAATTGAAACCGAATCGGCGGTGGTTTGTCCAATCCTTTCGCAAACGCCGGCGTCTGGTGGTGCAATTTTTGTGCGACGGCGCCGTGGATGGAATCTTCCCGCTCAAGGGCATGGTGAAGGCATAACGAAAGCACCAAACGCGGGGGGGCAACCCGACGCCCATCACGGGCCAAAAGGCCACGTGGCTATTCATGTCGGCCGCATACGACGCGGCCGAAATCCTCGGCAGCCAAGGCTTGCCTGCGGGGTTGCCCCTCCGCCTGCGCCTACGGCTCCGGCACCTCCCCAATCAAGTTGGGGAGGGGTTCCGTGCTGGGGCGCGACACCGAGTACCCCCCTCC